>MNXM01000214.1 GCA_001872605.1 Armatimonadetes bacterium CG2_30_59_28
TACCACGAAGAGCTTTCTCAGAAGGCGTCTCGATTGAGCAATCGGGACGCCTTCCTGTTTTAGATTGCTCCGCGCTCCCAGATTTCCCCTTGCGTCCTGCGAGATGCGGGTTCTATAATCCCCGCGGATTCCCTGCGTCCGCGAAGTCAGGAATCAGGGCATGCTGCAAGGGAATCATGCATACCGACTCGTCGGGACCACATCGAGCGAAAGCGTCATTGCGAGAACCCCTATACCGCGCGTGCGACGGTATTCGTATCAGGTAACTACTCAGCCCACGGATCACCGTGACCAATCCCTCGACCAGAGCAACCACCGCGTCTACGCCTTGTTGGTAGACTGTACGCACTTGTTCCGGAGTAAGCTCTGTAATGCTTCCCATCATGTCGCTTCTATAACATAACCGTCGCGATCGCCCTTTTGAAATTTTCGCCGAAAAGGTGAGCTGCAACCACTCATCTGCTATACTTCACGCCATCTCAACTCAGCAATTGCCTCTCCCGAGGCAGGCGAGGCAGTTACGGATCGGGAATGTTCTGGTCGGTGCGGGGCGCCAACGCGATCATCGCCGCACACTGCTGTCTCTACTCCCATCGCTACGAGCAATACTGGGAAGACCGCCTCCACACTTCATAAAAGCCTACTTCTACGTCGTGCACCCTCTGGTGGATTGAGTGGCTGGGTAGAGTTCCCTGAGCTGGATCGGTGCGTCTTCGTGGAAAAGCGCCAGTCGGTTTTGGCGCGAACCCGCGCATGATGGCGGCCGCGAGCGTTGCTGCCACCGCACTCCAAATAGGGTGACACTTGAAATTTCTGTCGTACTCTTTCCCCGTCCAACCATCCGCCCGAAAAAAAATAGGAAGGAAATGTTTAAAAAAACGCGACAGGGGTATAATGTCAACCGTCTAAGCGACTCAGAGAGTCGACTCAACGCAGTCCATACGGACGAGAAACTGAAAGGGGAGAAGCACGATGCAGAGATAAAAGAGCGGATTTACCTTGATCGAGTTGTTGGTGGTGATTGCGATCATCGCAATCCTCGCAGCGATCCTTTTCCCGGTGTTCGCAAAAGCCAGGGAGAAGGCCCGAACAGCCAGTTGCCAGAGCAACATGAAACAGTTGGGCTTGGCGCTTGCAATGTACGTTCAGGATTCCGATGAACGCATGCCTTATGCCTGGACCACGGTCGGATACCCGGACGGGGGGGACAAGTATCCCTGGGACTGTATCTGGGCCTTTCGTGTGTATCCGTACATCAAGAATCTGCAGGTCTTTGCCTGCCCCTCCAACAATGCCGTTGCACAGCCTGCCTTTGTGACCACAACAGCAGGCGGGTGTGCCGCCGGTTGCACCTTTGTGGCGAATCCCCACTATCGATACAACGCATGTCTCGGATCACTCGGTGCGGGACCCGGGTGCGGACCGACATGCGCGGGTGTGTCAGTGCCGGTGACTCTGCCGGAGATTACCAGCACCGCCAACACGATTGCTTTCACGGACGCGAACAACGCCAACTCTTATTCGTCCACCCCGGCCTGTGCCTTGCCCTACATGACGAAGTGCAGTGACCCCACCAACAACGATTCGGCGTCCGGTTGCTACGAGCCGTCCTGGCGAGGTCCCTTTATCGGCAAGTGGCATAACAACGGTGCGAATGTTGCCTTTGTGGACGGACACGTCAAGTGGCTGTCCGCACAGACCGTCTTCGGCGACAGCACTGATGAGCTATGGAAGGTCGCGCGCTGACAGGGGCAATAGAGAACATGTTTGGCCAGCCCTGAAATTATGTCTATTGCACCGTTGCATCTCAGATTGCGGGAGGAGTGTGTTCCAGTGAAAACGCGAAGGTGTGGTTTCACCCTCATCGAGTTGTTGGTTGTGATCGCCATCATCGCCATCCTGGCAGCGATCCTTTTCCCCGTGTTCGCGCGGGCGCGGGAGAAGGCAAGGACGGCCAGTTGTCAATCGAATCTGAAGCAGCTTGTGTTGGCGACGCTGATGTACGCGCAGGACTACGACGAGAAGCTGCCCGCAGGAACAGGCAGCAACATCGGCACCTGGCCTGTCACCACGCCGTGGCTGGGTTACGACCACATTCCGTTCTGGATGGACTACATCTATCCGTATGTCAGAACATCCAGGCGTATGTATGCCCCAGCTCTCAGGGGCACACCTACAACTGGCGGGGGTATGGCTACAACGGTGGCATTGGCTACAACTTGGGCGGTGGGACTGCGCCCGAGTACGTCGGTGTGGCCCTCTCTGAAGTCACCGAGCCAGCGCGCACTTGGGCAATCGCCGACACGGCCTACAATTCAACAGCAGCAGGATACGTGGTGCAGGGCTACCTGACCACGGCCTACCAGGTCAACAGCGCCACCTACGCCCCCTGGGCATTGCGCCACAGCCTGGGAGACAATTTCTCGTTCGTGGATGGTCACGTGAAATGGTTGAAGTATTCCCAGTACCACACCATCAACCATCGCTACGACGGGCAGACCTACTGGTAAGTTGGCGGCCGCCATCACCGTCGGCGATCCAGCTACAGTTCCCCGCGGGGGCCGACTTGTTGCGCGCATGGATGGCGCGTGGCAGACTACCGGCACGCATTGAGGAGGGGCCCCAACGATGAGCGCCGCTGTCAAACCCATAACCCCAACGCCCACACGGAAACGCCCCGGCACTGTCCGTTCCCGTAAGATTCCCCGCGCTCCCGCGCCCAAGCCACAGCCGCTGCTGCGGATGACGGAGGACGAATTCGTTGACTGGTGTGACGAGGATGTGCGGGCCGAATGGGTGGGTGGGAGTGTTGCGATCATGTCACCGGATTCCTTTGAACACGCTGACCTGGGACTTGACCTGGCCGCGGTTTTGAGGTTGTTTGTACAAGCCAAAGACCTCGGTGTTGTCGTCGGGCCCAATTTCCAGATACGTATCTCCAACTCACGACGCCGCGTCCCCGACTTGCTGTTCATCAATAAAGACCGACTGGATATCCTGCAGAAGAACCACGTCGAGGGCGCCCCCGATGCGGTGTTCGAGATCGTCTCCCCCGACAGCGTCGAGCGTGACTGGAGAGAGAAGTTTATCGAGTACGAGGCCGCCGGAGTCCCTGAATACTGGGTTCTCGACCCGGCTAATCAACAGACCCGCCAATACCGCCCCGATTCCCATGGGAGCTACCAGACGATCGATGCCGAGAACGGCGTCCATCGCTCCGAGGTTATCCCCGGCTTCTATCTGCGCGACAAGGACCTCTGGGGAACCCCACGAGTCAGCGGGATCAAATGGTTGAAGCAACTGGGAGTGAAATGAGGGACTGCTGACCGCAATGTATTGCAGGAGGGGAATCTCCGAGTGGGTCGGAGGCCGAAAGTCGGACATTTCCCCGACGTTGGCTGAATCTTCCAATACACATTTGGATCTCCGCGAAATTGGGTACACATCCCCTACCTTTGAATCCCAGCAAGGAGTGTGTTGGCATGAAACTCAGGAAGTCAGGTCAGACGACCCGTAGGGGTTTCACTCTGGGTGCATCCCGGAATTACGGGGCGCTCGCGCTCAAATCCGTAGGATAAAGCTCCAGCTTTGTCGCCCGGTGAGTGTGTTGATTGACAAAGCTGGAGCTTTATCCTACGAGGTATAGCCGCTCGTCGCGAGCGGTGGATTTTCAGCCTTAACGAGTATACGATGTGCCAGTGTCGGTGGTGTTGCGGAGTGTTTCGTTGGCTGCTCGCCGTCCGCATGAAGCACATTTGAGTCCACTGAAAAAACCAAATATCCCGCAGAACACGCAGAAAGAAAAGACCAATCTGGAACCCAGAACTTGTACTGAAGTCTCCGCGTATTCCGCGTGTTCTGCGGGGAGAAGCCTTTTTGTAGTAGAGTCATATTTGCGAGGTGAGCGTTGTGAGCAGAATCCCTCAAACCTGGCGTGTAGGACACTTGCGGTTGCCGCATTGTACCGTCGCCCCGTCCCTTCTCCGTCCTCCATTCTCTGTCTTCCATTCTCCACTCTCTATTCTCTGTCTTGTGTTCTCCATTTTCCGGCCCCTTCCCGCTGCACCGGCGGAAGAAGAAGTGCCATTGAAGAATCCCCAGTTCACTCAAGGCGCACAAGCCGACGGGTTTCCTGTGGGCTGGTCGCTGTACGCAGGAAAAGGAACGGGTCTGGAGATCAAGGTCGTCGATACCGAGGATGGCGGGAAGGCGGTGTTGCTGAAGGATGGGGATCCGGCAGCCGAGATCGGGTTGACGCAGACGGTTCCCGTGAAACCTAGGCTGGTGTACGAAGCGCGGGTGAAGATACGCGGGATGGAGGGCGCGTCGGCGATGGGCGCGCACATTCAGTTGCGCTTCCTGCCGTCGAACCAATATGCACAGACCAGCTTCGGCACGGAGAACACACGCCGGTTTAAAGAGGCCGCCGTCAAGGCTGTCGCCCCGCCCGACACCACCTCTGCGGTCATTTATCTCTACACGCACAGAGAGCCGACGCCTTCAGTGCTCATCACCGATGTTCGGTTGGTGAGTGGCGTTGATCCGCCTGTGGGTCCGCCTCCTCCTCCCGTCCCACCGGTTTACACAAAGCTCAAGGACCTGTGCCTCAACACCGTCCTGGTGAAGGACGGCAAGCCGCAGGTCACGTTGGTTGTCCCAGCATCAGGACTGTATCAGAAAGAAGCAGTCGAGCTTCTGCGCGCGGTGAAAGCGATGGCGGGGGGGGACATTCCCATCCAGAAGGATGACTCGCCTGCCGGCGCAGTCCCCATCGTTGGCAATCTGATTCTACTCGGCAACCGCTCAACCAATCGCGCCATTGAGCAACTCTACAACCAGTACTACTGTCTCACCGACCTGAAGTATCCCGGTCCCGAAGGTTATGAAGTGCGCACGCTCCACAATCCTTTCGGCAACAAGCGCAACGTGATTATTGTCGGAGCGAGTGACGCGGTAGGAATCGGCGCAGGGACTCAGGCGCTGATTGGCAAGCTCAATGGGATTCGCGCGGGCAAGGGCAACCTGTCGGTTGGTTGGATGATGGACATCAAGCTGGGAAAAGGTATCGTGGTCTCGAAGGACCTGCGCAGCTTCGCGACGTGGGAGGACTCGGCGGGTTACGGTTCGACGGGCTACTTCGGCTGGAACAGCATCAGCAAACGCATGGCGATGTACTACATGACCGGCGACCCGTTCCATGCGAGGGAGGCCATGCGGCTCGCCTTCCCAGACAAGCAAGCCTTTCAGGAAATCTGCGACATCGACGACGAACGCATCGAGAACAAGGACGATCCACTTGCGGGTCCCTACCACTACAACGCGCACATGATGATTCTGTTCTGGGACCTCGTTGAGGAAAGTCCGGTGTTCTCCGATGAGGAACGCCTGAAGGTTACCAACGCCTTTTCCCGCCAGCTTGACCACCGGAAGAACGAGGGGATTTACACGCTCGTCAGCGCTCCGCCCACCGTGGGTAGCCGCCACGGGCAATGGTCTGCCGTGTCACTCTACTGCCTGGGGAGGTACTTCCAGAAGGACTACCCCAATCCTGTCTGGGAGCAGTGTGTGCGTGGAGCAAAACTGCACTTCGCGCCGTTGCGCGCGCACGCGTGGATCGCCGGAGAAAGTGACAATCTGTTCTGGTACAACACGGGCATTGCTCCCATCTTCACCTATCTGATGTTGTCGGGCGACAGGGAGCCGGTGGAAAACGGCGTGCTGGCAGAACTGCTGCGGGGGCAGGAGATTTTGATCTCGGGGCGGCGGCCCGACTGGGCGCTGCGGTATGCCTCAATGGACTACCTTCACAAGGCTGCAGACCTGACAAAAGATGGACGCTACCTCACCTATCGCGACCGCACCGGGGTGGACCTCAGTCTCTTCCGGCTGGGACAGTCGTATTGGCCGGACGACTCGCTGAAACCTGCGCTGCCGACGGATCTCGTGGGCAAGTGGACCGTCAACGGCCTGTCGGTTACTCAGTGGCGCGCGCGAGGCAACGGCCTCCCCCTTGAGGAATCCTTTATGAACGCGAGCTTCCGCAACACGACGGACGACTCCGGTGATTACATCCTGCTGGACGGTTTCAACGGCGCGTCCCGCAATCCCTACCACACGTTCGACATCCTGGAGCTGCGCATCGATGGGAAAACGCTATTGCAGGGATACCGCAATCATCTTCTCGTCAAGGTGGATGGCATGGTGGAGCCGCCGGTGGCCATGGACGGAGCGTTGCGCTACAAGAACGCGCTGGGGCAGACCGCCATCGCCGTGGGTGAAGTGCCGCGCACGCCCTTCTGTAACTGGAGGCGGTCGCTCATTCAGCGCGTCAGTCAATACGCGCTTGTCGCAGATGATCTCACCTTCCGCACCGACAGCGAGAATGTCGAAGTGCAGCTTCAGTGGGAGAACACCAACGGCAGAATGCAGGTTGATCCCGAGAACGACGCGGTTCTCCCGGGAGGCGCGGCGAAGGAGATTCTGCCTGCAGGTTGGCTCCGGTTCCGCTCGCTCGACGCGACTTGCACGACCAATCTGAAAGAAGCTGACGCCATCGCTCGCCTGGACGGACTCGACATCACGCTGCTCCGCGCGAAGGAACCCGGAGCATGGATGGAGATGCCATTTGAGTTGAAGGAGAAGGTGATCGGTCAGGCGGTAGTTGACTTCCTCGATTACGCGGATCGAGGAATATGTCGCATCTCCATCGATGGCAAACCAATGGGCGACGTTTACGACAATTACTCAACGGCTGTTGAGAAGGGACAGGCGGATCTCGGGAGGCTGGAGCTTGCGGCAGGGAACCACCGGCTCCGCGTGGAAGTGACCCAGCGGAGAGAGGCGACGGATCGCTGCTTCATCGGTCTCATGGGGCTGACGATGCGGACCGCAGGCGCACCTTCGGCTACCCCTTCCAGCGGCGCGGAGATCCACACATCCGACACCTTCGTGTCAACGGTTTCCGGCAACGTTGTCACGCGCGAATGGAACGGCGCGGCGCGGATGGATCAGCACAAAATGTTCTTCTCACTGATCGGGGTCAAGCCCGAATACGCGGGGAGCGACCTGCGTTGCCTCCGCATCGCAGACAACGCCGCGGCGCTGGCGTTGCCGCAACGGGCCGTCGTCTGTACGGGAGAATGGGAAAAGACGAAAGGGGATTTGGTGATCCTTGCCGAAGACCATCTCTCTGGCAAGGGCGTCCTGTCCGCAGGAATCGACAAGCCACTGATCGCCTCCGACACGCCGGTTGATGCGGACTGGGATTTCAAGTCGGGCGTTCTCGTGGCCCAGGCAACGAAGGACAGCAGACTACGGGTTACAGCGGGAAAGTCAGGCACTCTCCGCATGGATGGTAAGCCCCTGAAGACAACGTTAGACGCCGCGGGGATTGCGTCCATCGACATTCCAGAGGGAAAACATGTACTGGAGGGATTCCAACCTGACGCGGCCACGCTTGCGTCGCTTGCAGCCGGACTGCAGACCCTTGCCGCACAGGCGGAGAAGAACCGAGCAAAGGGAACGACTGCGACGGCGCCACCAACAGCTTCATCCTCTGCGCAACCCATCAGTCCCGCGTTCTCTGCGACCGTTGGCGGAAGCGTCGCAGACCTCATCACGTTTACAGACGGGAAAGCCCGTTTCATCGCCGCGGCTGCGGAGAAGTCCGTTTATCTTTTTGATGACTCGGGCAAGTTGCAGCGGGAGATGAAGACCGACGGAAGCATCCGCCTCATCCACTGGTGGGCTGAACATCAGTTGTTGCTTGCCGGTTGTGTGGACGAGAAAATCATCGCCTTCGATCTCGTGGGTAATCGCAAGTGGGTTTTCGTTTCCGAGATGGATCCCGCTGTGTTCCGGGCTGCAAAGACCTACTGGTTCAAATCCGCTCCGGGGCATGGCGGCATTCACGGACTGGACACGGGTACTTTCCTGGACGGCAAGTCTCAAGCCTTCGTCGGCAGCGCCTGCACGCTGGAAATCATCGACGAGAATGGGAAGCTCGTCAAACGGATGCCGCAGTTCTGGGGAACGGTGTACCAATTCGCGCTCATTCCGGGTCCCGATGGCAGCGTGAACCTGCTCGCATCGCGGAAGATTACGGATGGCTCCACGTGTGGCGTCATCAACAGCAAAACCCTTGACCCAACCCCCAGAAACTTTTACGCCGTCCCTGCGGGGCACAGCTTCGTCCCCGGCTGGATGAGCCAAACCCGCCACCACATCTTCCACGCCGATCTCGACGCCGATGGGAAGCAAGAGGTCGTCAGCGAAATCACAGGTTCGTGGAACCGCGTCACGGTCTGGGACGAACAAGGGACCGCACTCTCCAATGTTCAGTTCGGCCCGGGCGACAGTTTCCCCGTCAGGAGCATTCGCGACATCGACATTGGCGATATCAACGGCGATGGCAAGCAGGAGATACTGGTCGGTCTTTCCAGCGGCATCGTGTTGGCGTTGGACCACAAGTGTGAGAAAATCTGGGCGCGTCGGCTTCCATCGCCCCCCACGGCGCTTCAGGCTGTCGGCAGGTCCGTCCTCGTCGGAAGTCAAGATGGCTCCGTCACCGTTCTGGACTCGACAGGAGACACCACGGGATCGGGAAAAGTGGAAGGGCAACCCACTTGCATCACTCTGGCGGGGAACGCAGTTGTCCTCGCCACATCGAAGGGACAGATCGCAGCATACAATGCGTCTCCATAGCGATTTCCCGACGCGCGTCATTACTCAAACACACTGAATGTCCACAACCGGACTGGAAAGGAACAGACTATTGAAACGTCACATTTGTCTGTCACTGCTAAGCCTGGTAATGCTCGCGGGTATCGCCCGAGCAGACATCAGCATCCTGGAGAAGGACGGTCGCGCTTTCACGGGGCCCAACCCTCCCCCTCCCTACGCCAAGCTGCTGCGGGACAACGGTTTTCACCTGGGATTCCCACCCGTCGAGATGCGGCAGGTTGGTCATCTGACGCTGGATCAGATGAAGCAGTTCAACGTTGTCGTCATCCCCACGCTCACTGGATGGACGACCCAGCAGAAGCCGGAAGAGTTGGGCCAACTGCTCGATACCTACATGAAGATGGGTGGCGGGGTGATGGTGTTCCAACTCAGCTTCCTGGAAGGCATTCCGCACTGGGAGGAGACGAACAACTGGCTCAAGCAATATGGAGCCTCACTGCGGTGGGAGGATATGTCCGACGATGAACATGAATACAAGAACCCCCCAGCCGTTCCGTGGCAGTCACGGTCGTTTTACTGGACAGACAATGTTACGTCATCTCCCCTGACCCGCGACATCAAGTCGCTGTTCTATGTCCCCGGCGGCTTCCGCGGGCCATACATGACGGGACTGGATGTTAACAAGACGTGGCAGGTTCTCGTCAGTACGGAACCGACAACCAAACGCTACAGAATCAGCGACAACAAAGCCGACTTCGTGTACAAACGACTCGACCAGGAACCAGCCTCCGTTGGGGCAGTGCCGTTGCTGGCTGTGCGCAAGGTCGGGAAGGGACGGCTGGCTGTCTTCGGCGGCAGCCCCGCGGCGTACTGGTTCGATCTGAAGAAGCCGGTGTACGCCGGGGTGGTCAACGAACGCGGTGACGGCCAGCGCACATCCGACTGGATTCCGCTGCTCGTCAACGTGCTCCGCTGGCTGGGAGAACCGGGCGCGAAGTCCGGCAAGCCGGGAGGATACGCGGGAGATGTGAAGTTCCAATTGCAACCCGACTGGGGCAACCGCACACCCATCGACTGGGAGAAAGCGGACAAGGACGGTGTGTCTCCCGAACTGGTGCAGCAGACCCTCACGTGGCACAGCGGAGTGACTCCCGACGACTGGAAGGACTGGGATGCGGGCAAATACAAACCGTTCAAGATATTGATTGGCGCGAAGACCCAGTTGTCCGGCGGCAAGGGAACCGTTGCAGACTGGAAATCTGCGGCGCTCGCGGCGGGCTACAGCGCAGTGGTCTTCCGGGAGGACATTCTGAAGTTGAGCGAGGAACAGTGGAAGAAGTTCAGCGACGAATGCGCCGCTGCGAGCGACGACAGTTTCCGCGCCGTTCCGGGGCAGGAGTTCGAGGACTGGATCGGCAACCGCTTCATGCGCTTCACCGGCGATCTGAAGTACCCGCCACACCTCAAGGAGCGCCTCACCGATGGCAAGGTGCGGGATCAGCTTTCGTGGTTCTTTGACGTCGGCTGGCCGGTCAACTTCCCCCTCAGCCCGAAGACGAACCCTACCGAGTATTGGAACTACCGCGTCTACGATGCGTGGCCGATCTACGTCTTTCAGGGCGGCAAGCAGACCGAGGACAATCGCGCTGAGTGGCAGCAGCTCGTGGACAACTACGAATACTCCACACCCATCGCGCTGCACATGCTGGGCGATCCTTCGCAGGTGGCTTCGGCGGCATCGCAGGCAAACACGTTCGTCCTGGCGAAGTCGCTCCTCGACTTCAAGGGAGCGTGGGCAGGAGGACTATTCGGCAACCACAACAACCCACGCACGTTCACCACGACCGGCCCCCTCATCGACCGCTTTCATGCTCTCAACATGTATCGCACAACCCTTGGAAGTCGCGGCGTGCCGGGGAGTTACCGCTACAAGGTTTTCATCAAGGCGCATTCCGAAAAGCCGATTGCCCGCGTCGAGCTTTGGGGAGGCGACGAACCGTTGCGCATCTACAGACCGAACACGACCGAGTTCGAGGTCACGGTCGACGAGTTGCACGACCGGCAGCGCGGACTGTGGCTGAAGGTGGTGGACTCCGACGGCAACGAAGCGCGGGCGACGGGCATCATGGTGCATGACAAGATGCTGTGGTTCGTCTGGTGCGGCGATCACTGTAACGCACTTCCCGCGGGGTTGGGCACCGACGAGAATGGCAATGTGTTCTACTACGGCGTCGGTACTCGCGTGAAGAGCTCCTTCCAGGGAATCGACGGCCCCGCGGTCAGTGGCTGGGACATGTGGAACTACGTACCCTGGGGAACTGACACCAGCGCGCCCGCGGTGGGCACACAAGGCCAGTTGCGTCTCATCACCGCTGATGGCAAGCAACTGCCGGACGCAGGCGAGTGGTACACCTCCCGTGTCAACATGCCCTACGGCACGCGGGACATCATGGTGGAGCGACTCACCGCCACGCGCGGTGTGAACTGGAAGGGCTACGTTCCCAAACATCAACCCACCATCAACGGCTGGTATCCGTACACGAAGAATCATGACCTCGAAGCTTTCACCCTTGTCCACGAAGACGGCGACCTTCACCGCAGCGCGGGCGAACCGGCGTTCCAGTGGAATGCAGGGACGATCACCTTCAAGCGGGATGTGACGCTCAGCAGCAAGGATTCGCTCAACGTCCTGCTCTCGAACTTCAACACCAATGTCCCCACCGACATCGCTTACACGAGCTCTGGTGAACTACCGAAAGGATATCCCGTGATCCCGCTGGGCAAAGGGGGCTACCTGACTTGGGGCGGGCAAATGGGGAGTGTAACGGTCTTCGGGCTTGACGATGGATTCACCGTCCGCGCTGCGTATGACGGAAAGAAGGTCGTCCCCTATTTCGGTTTCAACTTCCCGGGCCGGCAGTTCAAGGCGGGCGAGAGGTTCAGTTATCAGTTGCTCATCATGCGCTGGCCGACGGGGATGCCATTTTCGGCGCGCTTGGACAGTCGCGTTGCCGCGGCGCTGAACCTTGCTGACAAGCAACCCGCGTACACGGTCGCGCCCACCGTGGGCAAAGTCCTCGGTTCGCAGTTCCACCTCGACTTGGAGACCCAAGGCGGCGTGTTTGCGGGGACCATCAGCCGGACGTTCCTCGGCACCCGGTTGCCCGTGCGCGTCCACGGTCTCAACCCGCGATGGACCGCAACCGTCTGGCGCAAGGACGCGGCCAACCAGATCCTCATTCCCATCGTCCCGCGTCCGGACGACGGCCCGGCACACCTCTCCCTTGACTTGGAGAAGGAATACGGCGAGCTGTTCGTCGGCAGCGTCGTTACCTGCGACACACCCGCCCTCTGGCTGCGCGTCCTGCAGCGTTCCGACGGCGGCTTCGACGTGGTCGCACACAATCCCGGCGAGAAGCCTGTCACCACGGTGCTCACTGGGGCCAAAGGCGGCCCGCTGGAGGGGTGGAGCATGAAGGTGGAAGTCGCAGCGGGACAGGACCAGCGGGTCAACGCGAAGTGACGCGGGCCTACGATTTTCCCGATCCGTCAGGCGGAATGATACATACTCGTTACGGGTGAAAACACCCCCTCACCCCGACCCTCTCCCCCGATGGGGAGAGGGCGCGAACCCAAAGGGTTCGAGGGTGAGGGGGAAAGATGGATTTTCATCCGTAACGAGTATAATATGCCTGCCCCTTGCAACGCGATGGAGGGGAAGGAGATGTGCCACGATGGCGACGGTACTGGAAGCAATATATGAGAACGGCGTTTTCAGACCGTTGGTGAAGCCCGATTTGCCTGAACGGCAGGAGGGAGGTTCGCCTCACGGTGGAGGCTGTGCAAGTGGAGGAGCCTGGATGGCCATGGGGCACCTATGAAGGCTGGCTCCGAACATTTGAGGACACCCCAGAGGGCGCCGGAGTTGATGATGAGGAATGGGCCAAGTTTGAGGCCGAGATGAAAGAAGCGGATCGCGCCGACTTGGAGAAGACTCTCCGCCAGGTGGCAGAGGTGTTGGGGAGTGATCATTGATGGACAGATTGATGGTGAGCACACCCATATCAACATTGACCGTCGGGCAACTCAAAGCCCTGATAAAGGAATCGGTTGAGGAGGCGTTGACAGAGGCCGATGTTGACGCAGGGCTGCAACTGCGTCCCGAGGTTGCCGAACGTCTGCAACGGTCTCTGAGATCGAGACGGCAACGGCTTTCCCACGAGAAATTCTGGGAAGCGGTGAAGGTCTGATGCCAATCCTTCCGCCGTTCGAAGTCGACTATGACGACGAAGCGATTGAAGACGTCCGGCAGATTGCGGCTCCCGAGCGTGACCGCATCAAGAAGAGGATCGAGTGGCTCGCGACCAATCTCGACGCACTCAATCTCGAACGGCTGAAGGATCCCAGATTCCACGGGTGTTCAAATTGAGAGTGGACGACTATCGGGTTCTGTATTCGCTGAACCGCAGGGCACGCCTGCTAACAGTGCGATTGGTGTGTCACCGCAGGGAGGTTTATGAATGACCGATACTGCCGAAGTGAAGAACCGCCATCGGGGGGATGCCGGGACTTGTGCGATGCGCGACGTCCCTACTCCAATCATCGGCATTCGACCCGACCTCACCCTCCTGACCACCGACAAGGATTTCTCCGCCGTCCCGGATCTCAAGTGGGAGAACTGGCTTGCCTGATCCGGTCCCCACCCAACGCGCATTCATACACACTTCTCGTGGAGAGGAAAATGAGTTGCAGTCCAAACATGACCTCCGTTCCCACGGCATCCAGCAAATGCGATCACTGGATCCAGAAGAGCTCGCGGTTAAATCCACACGGGTCATTGCCAACCTGCGGACAGTGCTCGAGTTCGCCAACGCGAAAGGCATCTTCACCTGCCTGTCCTACAACAACGAGGTGGATACCTGGGAACTGGCCGATGAGTTGGCATCCACGCCGGGCAAGAAGGTGTACGTGCCCCGGGCGCTATTTGGCGAAGTGCAGCTCCACGTGGTCCGCTATCCCTGTCGCATGGAAGCCCTGAAGATGGGGCTTCGTCAACCAGCGGCGGATGCGACCCGCGTCCCGCCCGAGGATGTTGACAGAGCGATTGATGTCGCCCTGATTCTCGGAGTCCTGTACGACAGAAACCGCGGCTACCGCCTCGGCTACGGCAAGGGGTTCTTCGACCGCTTCCTCGCGGGAAGGCGATTCCCCGTCATTGCGTTGGCGCTGGAGCAGCAACTTGCGGAGAACCTGCCCGTTGAGCCGCACGATGTCCCGATGGATGTGATCGTGACAGAGGAGAGGGTGTATCGGTTTGGGGAAGAGTGACGCACGATGAGTGAGCAAGGGACGAGGCAGGAGTTGGTGCGGCGGGCCATCGAGTTCGACCATCCGTGGCGGATGCCCACGTGCTCCAGCCCGATGGGGACCAGCTACACCGATGACGTGGTCTACGTCTTCCCCGAGTTCCAGGGGAACAAGTGGTGGCTAAACCAGGGCGGAGCGGATGAATGGGGTTGTGAGTGGAAGCTCTCAGAAACGACAACGGACATGGGACAGGTTGTGGGGCATCCTCTGCAGAATCTTCGGGACATCTCACGTCTCCCTCGCCCAAACGGAAACGACCCCATTCGCTACCGTCACCTCAATGACCAGATCACGCAGGCAGACGACCGCTACGTTGTGTTCTGCAACGGCACCTGCCTGTTCGAGCGCGCTCACATGCTGCGCGGTTTCGAGCAGTTCCTGACAGACCTGTACGAAGACCCCGACGGCGTTGATGCGCTGCTCGACTGCGTCATCCAGTACCAGATCGAATCGGTGGCACACCTCGCAACGCACTTCGCGGGGCGCATTCACGCCTACCGCGTCACCGATGACTGGGGAACTCAGGACGCTTCAATCATCAGTCCGGCCCTTTTCAGGAGGCATTTCTTCCCTCGCTACAAGGCTCTGTTCGACCACGTTCACGAGGCAGGGATGCACGTCTGGTTCCACTCCTGCGGACGGCACGAGGATATTCTGGAGCAACTGATTGAAGCAGGCGTCGATGTCGCCAACTTGTGTCAACCCCGCGTTTTCGACATCCCGGAGTTCGGGCGACGTTTCGCCGGACGCGTCGCGTTTGAGGGAACGTGTGACATGCAGACAACCCTTGTCAGCAACGACCCCGCCCTCATTCGCAGAGAGGCCAACGACCTCCTCACGCACTGGACAACCGAATCCGGCGGCTGGCTGCTTGCACGGGATTTCCCCCTCGAACCTTCTGGCATTAAGCCGGAGGCACTCACGACGATGGTGCAGGCGTTTCTGGAAGGGGACCCGTGGGGAAGAGGGTGATGGGGTAATCGGGTAACTGGGTGATTGGGTAATGGGGTGAGGGGGAAGTGATGAAGTCGATCCATGTTGCGTGCGGGCAGATCGTTTGCCGACCAGGTGATATTCGCGGAAACCTGCAACAGATCAGTAAGCTGTCAGCCGAGGCGTCGGCAGTGGGGGCGAAGCTGATTCTATTCGGCGAGGGCGCGCTCACCGGGTATCTCCTCACCAAAAAAGCGCTTGGGAAAGCTCCTTCGGTGGACAGCGCCCCTGTAAGAAAGCTCCTGCAGATCGCGAAGGAGGATGGCGTCGTCATCGTCACCGGCACACTGGAGACCAGCGAGGAAGAAAAGCACGTCTCCGCCTTCATCGCCTATCCCAACGGCAGGCTGCTGGTGCAGCGCAAACACAACCTCACGCCGAAAGAGCAGAAGGCAGGGATTGTGCTCGGTCCGGAAGAGAGAACCATCTTCTCCATCAACGGTGTGAAGTTTGCGGTCTGTATCTGCGCCGACTCAGGGATTCCCGATATCTGGAACAAGCTGGCGCGCCAGGGGTGCCACGTCTATCTCGGGCCAACTGCCGGAGGCGGCGGACGGAGATTCATGCACCACGCAGAAGACCTGGAGAAACCGAGGCTCAGGAAGAAGTACCTGGAGAGCATGGAGAAAGTCTGCTACATGGGCCCAGCCATCGATAACTGCGTAAAGCACCACATGGCTTTGCTGGCGACAAACCTGTCGGGCGATGACGGCTTCGACAATTACCACCCCGGTCACAGCTCTATCATCGACAGTATGGGGAAGACGGTGGGTCTCATTCCGGGAGAATACGTGGTGGAATTCCTGCGACCGCAGATGATCCACGGCAAGATCGTGGTGCAGAAACCGAAAACTGCTATCCCCGTTGTTCCTTCAGCTCCCGTATCTGCTTCTGCTGTTCAATGAGCATGGAGACGAGCATGGTTTCGAAAGGCACCACCCGGGAGGCATAGGCGGCGGACGCGGCGTGGAACTTGGCCGCGGTCAGGAGCTCATCCAGAGCGTCCTGGTCCTCCTTGCGTAGGGAGCGGCGAAACTTGGCCCAGCTATCAATTTCCTGTAAAACCATTTGAGTAAACGGCGCAATTGTTCTTCCCATTGTTATTTCCTCCCGGTGTGAGTGGTGGAGTGGTTAGTGGTGATTAGCGAATGGTTGAGTAACTGCTCAGGTCAGTCTGTGCATCTTCCACCCAGGGCTGCACAGCCGCTGGTTTCCGCTGAAAAGGCTGCTGAAACAACACCGAGGGTGCGGCGTCACACGCGGAACAGCGTCCTTTCCACTGACCTTTCTGCGCTTTTCCGCGGTTGATTGACCGTCGCTGAACAGTCACGTGGTTGCGTCGTGACTTGTGGATAGAAACGAGTCTATCAGACAAAACCACTCCACGATTTACCACTGACCAACCCCTTGCCATCGTTGCCGCGGCTGCACGGCGGGATCGAAGGTCATCTCCCATTCCGAAGCTTCATCCATTGGTTTTTCCAGGTGAACTTTCACCGAGTATTCCATCCCAGTCGAATCGCTCTTACTTCCAGGTTCTGAACCCCGAACACTGAACACTGACTCCTCAATCCTGAAAACTCTGTCGGCGCAGTCTTTTGTCCATTGTAGAAAACTGCGGCGCTTCGGAATTCGCCGCGGTTCTCCGGGTAACAGGATCAGAATGCTGTAGCCGTGTTTTGCAAGCCCCATCAACCGACCCAGTGTCGGGCGCAACAAGCGTTGTGCTTCCCACATCGGCACTTGTTCATCGTAAAAGGTTGTCAGCAGCCCGAGGACCAGAATCATCCGGCTGCCGGTTTTACACAACTCCGGGATCAACCGCTCCACGATGAGCGCCTGTAACTGGTGACAGGTGAACGCGCGGGAAACAAACAAGTTGTGGAGAATTGAATCCGGCAGCAATCCCACGCGCCGCGCCGCGTTGCTAAAAATGAAGGGATCGAAACTGTTCTCGCCATCCACCACAATCAATGTGGGAGGTCGGATGTGAGAGGTCGGATGTGGAGTTTGTCTCTGGCACAGCCATTCCGCTGCCATGTAGAAGCCTGCCTCTCGCGCCGCGGCGTGACCGTAGAGGAGATGCAAGCCTCGGAGAGTGGGGAGTGGTGAGTTTTCAGTGTTTTGCGTACAGTGTTCAGTCGTATTCCGTGGAACGCTGAGCACTGCCAACTGCTTGCCGTCCATCACGCCACCTTCCGCATGACGCCCACCACTTTCCCCAGAACGGCCACCGCCGCTTTGCCAGACGAGATGTAAATTGGTTCCATCGAAGCATTTTCCGGTTGCAGACGGATGTGCTTCCCGTCGCTAAAGAAACGCTTTACCGTGGCTTCGTCTTCCAGCATTGCCACGACGATATCGCCATTCTCCGCCGACTCCTGCTGTCGAACCACCACGTAATCGCCATCGAAAATACCCGCTTGAATCATGCTTTCCCCTCTGACCTTTAATACGAAGCAATTCTCGTCCCGGGCGAAGAGCGGGTCCACGACCATTGAACCTTCCAAATTCTCTTCAGCGAGAATCGGTTGTCCCGCGGCTACCTGACCAACCAAAGGAAGGGTAAAGGATGAGTGCCTGACCGGCCCGGGGTGGGTTGTGATTTCCCCCTTATTCCCTTCCCGTGTCGGGGAGGGCTGGGTTCCCGTCAGGCGAATTCCGCGGGAGTGAGATGAACGGTACAGGTAACCTTTCTTCTCCAATGCCACCAGATGATCGGTCACGCCGCGAAGGCTGGAGATATTGAGCGCTTCGCCAATCTCGCGAATGGAGGGCGGCAGGCCCTGTTCATCAACCTTCTTCTGCAGGAAGTTCAGTACCCGTTGCTGTCGATGGGTCAGAGGTCTCATAATGCCTCCTTCTGCTACGGTGTTCGGTTGCAATATACCAGACATTTGTCTGGTATGTCAATGTGGAGGAAAAAAGATTTGCCACCTGAGACGAGAATATTTAGAATATGGGTCAGATATACTCGTTACGGATGAAAATCCACCTTTCCCCCTCACCCTCGAACCCAAAGGGGTCGGGGTGAGGGGGTGTTTTCACCCGTAACGAGTATAGGTATTGAAAGTCAGCGACACAGGCGCAGGTGGTGTGTAGGATCTCTTCTGACTGTTTCAGCGGGAAGAATCACATGTTAGTTTCAAAGGTTTCAGCGTCCATCGCCGTGGTCTTGTCTGTCACATGGCTTGTGCACGCTGCGCCTGCCGCGGAAACTCTCCAGCAGCCTTGCAGGTTTGCAGTTCCTTCCATGATCGTTGCTCCGTTGATCGATGGATCAATCACCGGGAAGGAATGGAACGACGCAACCCAAATTGTCGGATTTATGGAAGCCGGGCGATTTCTGGAACCACGCGAGGGAGCGAGGTATATCGGCTATGATGCCAACAACGTCTACGTGGCTATGACCACTGAACTGCCTCCCAACAAGCGCCTCATCGCCAGAGTCACACCGCATGACGCGAACACCGTTCACGATGACAGCATCGAACTTTGGATCGATCCCAACCGGCAGAACCGTCTCGACGAGAAGGGCGACCGACGCTACTACCAGTTGATCCTCAACAGCCTCGGCAACCTTCTCGATGTTGTCTTCGACCCGGACAAAGGCCCACCCAACAGCGGATGGGGCGTGAAGTTGCTTGTGGGTTCGCAGTTGTGACAGGTTTGTGTGTGGATATGCGAAAGGAGAGACGTCCATGGATTACCGGTCATTCTGGAACAACGACAGCTACGCCGTGGTAGGACATTCGCAGAGAAAGCCCTTCCCGACCATCTCGTACGGGAAGCTGAAGGAGAGGGGAAAGAAGGTCTTCCCCGTCGATCCCTCCGTGCAGGAGATCAAGGGCGAGGTTGCGTATCCCGACTTTGTTTCACTGCCCGAAGCCGTGGACGCGGCGGTCCTCGAGCTGCCGCGGGACGAAACGAAGGACTGGGTCGAAAAAGCCGCCGCGGCGGGGATACGCAACGTATGGATTCACATGGGGCGTGAGACACCGGAGGCGATCGCTCTGGCAGCGGAGAAGGGACTCAACCTTTGGTACGGTACTTGCGCCGTCATGTACCTGTCCGAGGGTTTCTCTGTCCACTCGATCCATGCGTGGGTCAATAAGGCGCTGAAGAGGTATTGAGGATGCTCGCGTATCCAAGTGACGTGGGGGTCCGGCAGGTTCGCGCGAGCATATCTTTCGAACGGCCGGCGGCACTGGCGCCCCGTTGACGACTGAATGCAATGCCTCTATACTCAGACCGCCATGAAACACTACACGTACCGGATCTCCATCGAGCCTGATGAGGGAAATACCTACCATGCCTATGCTCCGGCATTGCCAAGATGTCATACATGGGGTGACACCCTCGAAGAAGCCCGCGCCAATATCCGGGACGCGATTGACGTGTACTTGAGGAGTCTCCAGGCCGACAACGAAGCAATACCTGAAGACAACGGACTTGAGATCCTCGAGACTTTTGTCACGCCCGATATATCCGTGCTCAAATCGTTGGTCACTTCGTACTTGTATACTCGTTAAGGTTGAGGAATAGCCCCGCGGAATCTGATTGGACGCTGTCCTGCCCCAACATGCACCTGCCGTAGGATAAAGCTCCAGCTTTATCCTACGGCAGAAAATGTGGATTCTCAACCTTCCGGAATCATTTCGAGTGACGAAGAGATAAATAGCTTCTTGTCACGCCTGATAGTACGGATTTCGCCTTTCCGCATGATCCGTAACATCCAGCACTTCCGTGATCTCCGGGATGTTCTCCTTGATGAGCGTCTCGATGCCGTTCTTCAAGGTCATCTGAGACATAGCGCAGCCCTGACATCCGCCCCCTATCTCGATGAAGGCGATCCCGTCTTTCACATCCATGAGCGTGGCTCCCCCTCCGTGACTCGCCAACGAGGGATTGATCTGCTCATCCAGAAGCTGCTGAATGCGTTCCGCGATGGGACCCTCAGCGGTTGGCAGCTTACGCGGCGGAGCGTCCACCTTGAAGCCGCTTCCCATCAGGTTCTCAACGTAGTCAACGGTTGTTCCCTCCAAGAAAGGGAGCGCTTGGGGAGTCAATGTAGACATCGAAGCCATCGCAGGGATAAGACGCGTCATCCGGAGAGATCGGTTCTGTCTCTTTGACGAAACTCATGGTGAACTCGCCTCAAATAGGCGACCGTGCAATCGCCCCGACTCGAAGTCCCTTGATGGGATGCTCCGACTTCCCTTTCAACTCAACGACTTTCTCCCGAGCAGTGTCGGTGATGGTTATCGTTCAATTCCTCCTATGCTGCCTCTTCCTTCAGCAAATTCTCTTGAACCCACAGATTGACAAGCGTATCCGGGGCAACACCGCGGTGCGCGGCGATACGGCGAATCCTTTCTGACAAAGACGAATCCAGAGGATAATATGTGACTTCTGATCGGAGGTCCACGTCGAACTCAACCGGGACTGTCTGTTCCCAGAAGTCTCCCAGGTCGTGAATATCCCAGAATTCCCCTATCGCCTTGTAGGATTGAGCTTGTGAAATCGAACTCTTACCGCTTTTCATAATGCCTCCGTTCGGAGCGTGTCATATCCCGCACAGACACGACCAAAGCGCGTCGATCTTTCTTGTGAACGAAGTAGACTATCAAGTATCTGCCCGAGTCCGTCTGGCCAAGCGCCGCGTACAGATTCTCTCCTGGATAATGACCTGATTCAACAAATTGAAACCGAGGAGCGTTCCTTAACACTTCTCGAACTTCATCCTGCCCAACGCTATGTTTGACTGCCAGTTTTTCAACGATGTCCTCCAGCCAGATGATTCCCGTGATGTTCAATCGAATTTTCTCCTGAGCAATCTGACCGTCACCATATTAACCTCACCATCTGCCTCAGTCAACCTTCACCCTCACCGTGAACACCACATCCTCCTCCCCCCACGGTCCTGGCGCGTCGTGCCAGCCGTTGGCGAGGCGATTATAGCAGTTCAATACCTCGTTGTCCCCCACCGCCTGCTTCCCTGTGCAGGAAGTGCTCTGGGCCGGATTGACTGCCTCACTTGCTTCACAGAATGCTCCCAATAAATGCGACGAGGCGTCGGCGACACGATCGCTATGGTGATGGGCCAGGTTGAGCGGCTTCCACCGGTCACCTCATCCTCACCGCCCTCTCCGCCCTCACCTGCTATCCTTCCTCTGTCGTTGCCGTGACTTCCAGCAAGTAGACTCCCCGCGAAAGAGCGGCCCCGGAAGCGGACTTGCCATTCCACGGGAGAAAGTTTTGACCCTCTCTGGCAGCCCGCTCTTGCGCGACCACGGCGACCGCTCTGCCCGAGGGTGATAAGATGCGCGCACGCACAGTGGCAGCCTTCGAGAGCGTTAGCGAGAAGTTGAAGCCGGAAACCCGGTTGCTGCTGAGCACGTTCAGTTTCGCTGTCAACCGGCTCACGGTGATGTCGGACGCGACTTCGATACGAAGGCGTCGCTCTTCGCTCATGCTGCCCGTCTGGAAACTGTAGCCGGTGGTGGTGCGCATGTAGCGTCTTGCACCGGTAGCTTCGTCCACGAGATAGAACCGCAGTTGCTTGGGAGCGCCACCAAGATCTGGCCAGGTGAGGGTGACGCGGCTGTTGGGACGTGCGGCGCGAACGGCCAGGTTCCAGGCGTCCGCGCGACCTACCTGTGCTCGGAGGTCAACGCCGAGAGGCGTGGTTGCCTCCCGGTCGAGGAACGATACGTCCAGAAGGCGAGAGTTCATCGGCGCAGGAGGTCGGGCGATGCCTTTGTTGCGTCGGGTCCGGGAAAGAATCCCGAAGTAGGCATTTCCAGCATCACCGTCCAATTCCGCCCGTAGAGTCGCCAGCCAATCTCTGCTGTTGCGCGTCTTCTGCGACCGGGCGCGGCTTGCTGCGGTGGTGGGTGAGGGCACAATGAGTTCGCAGGCCGTCTTCGCGAGGAACCAGTAAGTACTCGTCAATAAATAAAGGTATCAACTTCTTGTGAGAAGTGATATACTGTTCGCATGAATAAAGAGGGTTCATCCGACTAATGCATACTTGGTTTCGTGGATACCGAGGATTCTGAGTTTGAGAAATTCGGGATGGCGGAAGCCGTAGGCTTGACGTTTGACGGTCTCGATCTTGTTGTTCGTGCCTTCCAAGGGACCGGAGGAGAGTGGATAGTCGTAGTAGGCAAGCAGTCCCGAGCGGTGTCCCGCCAGCGTCTTCGCGAACTTCCGCAGCATCTTTATTCCACTCGCTTCC
>MNXM01000032.1 GCA_001872605.1 Armatimonadetes bacterium CG2_30_59_28
AACGTCACAAAGTTCAGACGAGGTGGCCGTACCAAGGGCAATTACCCCCCGATGTATCTGTATCCATGGCAGGAACCTTGAAGTACCCAAACGGTAAGGTGCTACGGACGCGAGATCTCACCCGCTGGAAGTTGGGCGTGCGTTTCGATGATGACGAGGGTTTGAAGCGCGAGGCCATCCGTCGCTACCTGAAGAAGCACCCGGAAGAACGGATGAAGGCGGAAACATGAGAAGTGCGCGGAGCTTACTTACCGCTGCCCGGCCTTGGCGCTCCCCAACTTCTGGGCTGGTGTACCCTACTTGACCGGGAAGTACCCGACCTGACTGACGATTTTCTGACCTTCGCTGGACAGACACCAGTCCACATACTTCTTCACTACACCCGTGGGCGCGCCGCGGGTGTACATGAAGAGGTACCGGCTGATGGGGTACTTGCCCGACTTGACATTTGCCGCCGTCGGCGTGCAGGCGGCAGACTTCGAGTCTGCCTTGACCGGCACGACCTTGATCCCTTTGGCGTACGCAGCGCCTCCGTATCCAATGCCTGTCGCATCCTTGGCGACCGCGTTCACAATGGCCGCAGTGCCCGGCATGTTCTGGCAGGAGGAGTGGTAGTCCTGCTTCTTCATGACGTGTTCCTTGAAAAACACGTAGGTCCCGGAGTTGTTTTCCCGACTGTAGCGGGTGATCTTCATGTCCTTGCCCCCGACCTGCTTCCAGTTGCTCACCTTGCCGGTATAGATGTCGCTGAGTTGCTGGAGCGTCAGGCTGGGAACAGGGTTGCTCTTGTGTGCGTAGATGGTGATTCCGTCTTTGGCGCACTTGGTCTCGTAGGGAACCTTCTTCCATCTTTGCTGAACGCGCGTAATTTCGGCGTTCTTGAGAGCGCGGGATGAGTTGCAGATGTCGGTGGTCCCGTTGATCAGAGCGGCGATCCCGGTTCCCGACCCGCCGCCGGTGACCTGTATCTTCATTCTCGGGGTCTTCTTCATATACGTCTCCGCCCACCTCTGGGCGAGGATCACGAGAGTATCGGATCCCTTGACGGTGATGCGACCGGCCGCGTCGGCGATCTGATTTCCCATCGTTGCGCCAACAATAGTCAGGGCGCAAATTCCCTTCCACAATCGATTCATCTCTACCTCCATCTTCTTTCTGTGATTTGTTGCTCTCGGAAACCGTCCGAGACTGTCTGTCCTACGGGTTGTATCCTTTCCGTCTGCAATTACGGGGTCAGCGCCGCTAACTTGCTCTCAAGGGAAGCCGCGTCCGTCGCGGATTTCAGGTCATCCCAGCCGGTGCCCGCGCCACGCACAACGACGCTGCCCCCGCTGCTCTTCTCCCACGAGACGTTGGTCATCCCGCCGAAAACCGAGACGAACAGGTCCATGATTTTCGCAGGGTCTGTTCCGACGCCGCCCTGCTGGTCAGGAGTGACTCTGAAGTTCACGTAGTGTTCCTCAATCCACTGATTGACCCCAATCTCGGCGGCCTTCTTGGACCCGCTGGAAAGAGACAGGGGCAGTGACTTGATCGTGTAGAGTGACTCGTCCCGATCTGCTCCAGACGAGAACACGGGGTTGTTCGCCGCCGGGCTTGAAACCACGACAGCGAGTGTGTCCGGTTTCACCTTGGCGGTTTCCATCACATGGGCGATGACCGCGTCCAACTCGCGGACCTCTTCCACCAACGCGGCGGGGTCCTTTTCCTTGCACGCCTTGGCAATCAGGTGGTTGTGGATCACGAGAAAGGAACCGGATCCGAGGTGGGTCATTGCGCTGTCAACCAACTCGAAAAAGGTCGGCGCTTTCATGGGATCTGTGTCCAGGGCGTACTTGAGACCTTTGTCGCTAAACAGTCCCAGGGCCTTGGCGCCAGCAGGGAGGGCAAACAGGTCCTCCGGGGTCATCAGTGTCTTCCAGCCTGCGGAACGAGCCTCCACCAGCATGTCAAGTTCATCGTTGCGAAGGCTCTTAGGCTTGGACTTCTGCGCGAAGTAACCCCATCCTCCACCGAGGACGAGATTCGCGCTCGTCTTCAGCACGTTCTCGACATCGGCAGGACCAGCCCTCTCGCCCTTCAGGGGAACGTCATAGAATCGAGCAATGCCGGAGACGACGTCGTCGGTCGTCACCAGACCTGTGGTGTAGCCTTTGCCGTTAGCTTTCTGGAGGAGCCCCTTCAGCATGGGGACGCCGCTGAATGCGTGTCCGGGGTCGCTCTGCAGAAGCGATGCCGTCTGAAGGTCCTCCTCATAGGCGACCTTCGCGTAGTCCGCGCCCAGAGCGCATTGCGGCGCGTCCAGCCCCTCGGCTACAATGACTATCACGTTCTTGGGAGCGGCAAGCAGACTCCTGGTGGCCATCAGGGTCATTGCCGCCCCGAGCACGGCTGAGCCGATTCGGTTCAGCCTCATCCATCGCGCTTTGTTGACTTGTTTTTTCACCTCGTGTTCTCCTTCCTGTGTGATTTGTCCACTCCACAGTTGCCGTGGCGGTAGGAACCGAAGTCAGTCCTTCGGCTCCCACCCGCCATCGGTGTGTGGCCTCAGAACTTCGTCGAGAAATCGATGAAGAACCGGTCGGATGTCTCGTTGCTTCCGTCTTCCGGCTTAATATGGAATAAGGAAACGGCGCCCTGGACTTTGTCGGAGAGCATACGAACGTACTCCGCTTCGAAGCCCTTGACGTTGGTGCCATTGCCGGCTCCTCCGCTTTGCTCCCAGTCTGAATCGGCAAAGGCTGCCAGCGTGGCGTCCGCCTCGACGTTACGGTACTCTGGGTGAGGAGTTGCCAGTCGTTCTTCCTGGACGGCTTCTTGTTGAAGGCCGCCTGGATCGACCAACCTTTGTTCAGGTCGTCAGCATCCGTGTTCGTGACGTAATTCAGTGTCAGGCCGATGGGGAGCTTGCCTTCCGGCTGCGGGAGGTCCCACTTAACGATGAAGTCCAACGGCGCAAATCCGGACACGAAGGCAGTGGCGGGAGCCGCGACGTCATCGGTCACATTCCCACGCGCTCCGCCCGGGACATCTCCAGGATCCAGCGTGCTGCTGTACTTGTAGTAGCTGACGGCGCCGGAAAGCCCCACCCGCGAGTTCTTTCCCTGGAGCTGGATAGCAGTTAGACGTGCGTCAGCGTTATTGCCCTCTTCGTCCACCACGAACTGTCCCAGGACCACCTTCACCTCTCCGGGGCTTTCTTCAGTCTCCTGTTTGAGCGCATGGGAGAGTGCCAGTCCGGGGAAGTTGTAGTCGCTGTCCCAGATCATTTCGGTGGACATGAACGGATTGGGGATCACGCCGCCCACCAGCCGGGACCTTTGACCATTGGGAGAGTACCCGATGAAGGCTTGGTCCAAATAGATACCGAAGTCCTGACCGATGCTCTCCAGTGTCTGGTTGTCGGAGATGGGATCGGCAGCGGTGGCCAACATCATGCCAAAGTCGATGTAGTTATCGACTTTCTTGGCGCCCTTCATCCGAAGGCGGACCCGTTCCCGACCGCGATCGGTGGCTCCCGCCAGCAAGTTCTCCTGGTGGTCGTAACGGAAGCGGACGTCTCCGGAAATCTGGAGCTCCTTGGCTTTCTTCTCCAGGTCCTTGGCGGATTTGCTCAGCTTGGCTGTCTCCTCCTTGACCTTGGGAAAGTCTTCGTTCTTCATCTTCTCAAGCTCGTCCACCCGCTTGCGCAGGTTCTCGAGCTCTTTCATCAGTTGCTCAACGTTGGGCTGTTGAGCGAATGCTGGCGCGACCATGATGGCTGCCAGCAACGTGACAACTAACGCTCTGTATTTCATTGTTCGGTTACTTGCCCCTACTTTCTTTTGGAAGTGTTTTGGTGCGATTCACCGCACCGGGTTTCTTGACTAACTGTTCCCACCTGTTGCCGAGGTCTGTCCATCGCTCGGCGGAAGTCTCCACGTTCCCTTCACCCGAGGAAGACGGAGCAGTCTCCTCGACAATACCGACGGGAACCACAAACTAACATGCTCTTGCTTCCTCACCCCCTCTCGTCTCTGTTGTGTCCTACGGCAGTTGGTATTGCCCGGTCGTGATCAGATCTTCCAGTGAAGCCATTGTCAACGTTGCCATGTTCGGTTGTCCTTTTCGCTCGAGTTTCTACACGCTCTGTTCTCGCCACCAGACAGTCTACCAGTCAACAATCAAGGTCAGGTCACCAGAAGATCAAGATCGGGTCAAAATCCATTGGGCACCAACGTTGCCTGTCGAGTGGGTAGTATACGCAGGATTAATCAAGGGCATGTCAGGGACGAATTAAGGTTTCATTAAGGAAGGTGAATGGGCAGTCGAAGACTTGACTCAGCCTCGCTGACCTCTCTACAATGCGTAACCATAGATGGCAAACCGGGACGATGGAGGAAGGAATGGCACGAAAGATCCTGATCGTTGAAGACGAACGCCCCATCCTCGACTCTGTGCAATATGCGCTGGAGAAAGAAGGATTCGAGGTGTTGCGGGCCGCGGACGGCGAGACGGGGTTGAGTGAAGCCAGAACCCAGCGCCCGGACCTCATTATCCTGGACCTCATGCTGCCGGGCATAGACGGCATGGAGGTCTGTCGCATTCTCCGCCGCGAGGCGGCCATTCCCATCATCATGCTGACGGCGAAATCGGAGGAAGTTGACAAGGTCGTTGGTCTCGAAATGGGAGCGGACGACTACGTGACCAAGCCCTTCGGCATGCGAGAGTTGATCGCACGCGTCAAGTCGGTTCTACGCCGCGCAGACCAGCGGGAAGCAACGGGGGAAGTTCTGGAGGCGGGCGACGTGAAGATGGACCTCGCCGCGCACACGGTGGAGGTTCGCGGCAAGGCGGTGGAGTTGGCACCCCGGGAGTTCAGCCTCCTGGAACTGCTTGTCGCCAACCCCGGACGCGCCTTTTCCCGCGATGTGATTCTGGACAGGGTGTGGGGAGAGGATGCCTTTTGCGAGCCCCACACGGTTGACGTACACATCCGGTGGTTGCGCCAGAAGATCGAGAGGAATCCCGGAAACCCCACGCAGATAGCTACCGTGCGAGGCGTTGGGTACCGGTTCGAGAGGGCTCGCTAAGCCCATCTTCCGCTTTAAGCGATTTGTGTTGGGTATGAAAAACAGTCAAAATATACAGGCAAAGAGCGAACCGGTAAAGTGGGTGGAGAATTCCCCAGTTTACGGTGGTAGCAATCAACGTAGCAAGAGACGAAGTCATCATGGCACCTTGGTTTGCATCGGAGAAGGCGAGTCAGTTCGCGGAACGCGTTCGAGTGACGG
>MNXM01000137.1 GCA_001872605.1 Armatimonadetes bacterium CG2_30_59_28
GTCCCAGGATCTCCGTATCCCGGAGAATATCCGATTCCACCGATTGCCCAGTTATTCTCCAGAGCTCAATCCGCAGGAGCATGTCTGGGATGAGCTGCGGGAAAAGGAGTTCCCCAACCGGGTCTTTGATTCCATGGAAGGAGTCCTTACCCAGCTTCAGACAGGTCTCCCTCGCTTGGCAGCCAACACCGTCGGTCTCCGGAGTCTCACTGCATGGCCTTGGATAGTTAGTCTCAACTTGAAAGTTGGTTAGAATAAGTATCCTCTTTGTGGGAATGCTGGTGCTCACCGTGGGCTGCGGGCGGAAGCCACCTGCCAGGGAGCCATCGTCACGGGTATCCTCACCCAGCAACGCGCATCCTCCCGCCGGTTCTGCGGCAGGTATTGGCCGCGAACCCGGTTCGCATGGCGAACGCGGTCGCAGCCCTGGCGCTTCCTCGAATGCCCGACCACAACTCCACTTCACGCCCCCGCCTCAGTGGATGTTCACCCAACGCATACGAGGCGTCGAGGCTGCTCTCGTGATGAAGAAGACCCCGGATGATTTCCCTCTCATCACCGTTGAGTGTATCCGAATGCCTCCGCGTGCCACATTCCGCTGGATGATTAAGAAAATCGGGGAAGAACTCCCGAAGCGGTTCGACAAGCTGGAGTTCCTCCAGGATGAAGAGGTGGAGAGGGAGGTCTACCGCGCCGTCTACCGGGCGGAATCGGGCGGGAAGAAACTCATGGTCGTGCAGGGCTTCTCCCGGGAGGGTAACTGGTTCTGGATCCTTACGGCGATGGACAACGAGAGAAACTTCGCGTCTCATGACAAGGACATCCGGGCGGTGTTCGGCAGTATCCGGTAGAGGTAACTCATGCAGCCATGCTGGAATACTTTCAGTTGTGGAGAACAACTGGTCCGGGGAGCGTTCCCGATGCTCCGGGGAGCTGTCCTAATACTCCGGGGGGCGTTCCCGATACTCCGGGGAGCGTTCCCGATACTCCGGGGAGCTGTCCTAATACTCCGGGGGGCGTTCCCGATGCTCCGGGGAGCGTTCCCGATGCTCCGGGGAGTGTTCCCGATAGTCCGGGGAGCGTTCCCGACGGTCCGGGGAGCATTCCCGACGGTGTTCCCGGCGACGACCGTCGAAACCCTCGCGAGTCCTACCAGCCGCCGCCGGGTAGTTTTGTATTTGCCCCCGATTGCTCGGGGCCCGGGCAAAGGTTCACAGGGATTCCTCCGGCACGCTTCCACTTACCGTGGTACGCGGAACTCCGGCTGCGAGGAATGCTAACGGAGAGCGACACAACGGAACCCGTTGTTGTTGTTCCTGTTGCGGTTTGCTGCGCGGAAGTTGTTGTCGTTGTTGTTGTTCCAGCTACCGCCACGCAGAACGCGACTCCGTGAACCTAAGCCCGACTGAACACGGCGTTCTCAAGCAACGCCGATCTCAGTCCGTAGGTATCGGCATGACAAGCGTGGCCGTTCCAGCTTGCGATGCGGTGTCCTATCTTCTCCAGAGTGATATCGCTCCTTCCGTATTGCTCCTGCATCCATCGCAGCCGTCGGGCAAAGCGCACCCCGCTGCTGCGACGCAGACGACTGTGTGTTGGCCAGACGCGGTATCCCACGAAATCCACGCCCTCCGACACGGGGAAGACCCATTGCTTCTTCGGGTGCAAACGCAACCGAAGATGTCGGTTCAGAAAATCAGCACACGCATCTCGAATCTCCCATAAGCGCTGCTTGTCCTTTTCCAGAACAACCACGTCGTCCACGTAGCGAAGGTAGCGCCGGCATCCCAGGCTTTGCTTGACAAAATGGTCCAACGCATCCAGGTAGACGTTGGAAAAGAACTGGCTGGTCTGGTTGCCAATGGGTATGCCCCGACGCCGTTCCTGCGGAGTGAACAAGTGATCGCCCACAAAATACGCGCTGACCTCCTCCTGCGGATTGCTATGATCAATAATCAGGTCAACCAACCACAGGGCGCGCGGGCAGGCAATCTTCCGGCGCAGAAGCTCTTTGAGAATCTGATGGTCAATGCTCGGGAAATACTTGCTGATGTCGCACTTCAGCGCGTGAGTGTTGGTCTGCATAAACACCTGCAGCCGATCCGCCGCAGCGTGAGTCCCCTTCGCCGCTCGACAGGAGTAGGAGTCGTGAATGAACGTTCGGTCAAATATCGGTTCGATGACATTGCAGAGTGCATGGTGTACCACCCGGTCGCGGTAGGGCGCCGCGCGGATCAATCGCCGCTTGGGATCGTTGATGTAGAACTCGTTGTAGGGGCCGGGACGGTAGGTCTGCGTAACTAACTCGTCCTGCAATCGCAGTAATTCACGTTCCAGTTGGTGGTTGAACAACGCTGTTGCCGCAACGAACCGTTTCCCGCGCTGCGCTTTCCGCGCCGCACGGACAAGGTTCTCAAAAGAGCATATCTCATCAAATAGTTGCTTGTGTCGTTTCATCCGTCCCTGTCACACGCATTGCTTTCCTCCCTGTTGCTTCTCCCATCCTCCAATCTCTGCTCCAATGTTCTCCATCGCTCTCGCGGCAAATTCGTATTGGCCAAGGCTCAATAGTTTCAAATCCTTCGACAATCGAATCAGATACCGCAACCGCTCCAATCGCACATTCGCCCGGCGAAGCAGGGGATGCTTCTCTCGTGTATAGGTCGCCTCCACCAGTTGGTCCAGGATTTCCAACACTCCGTCCTCCAGCCGATTCCCGAGGGTAAAGCGATGGTCGCGAGGGAATTTCACCAGATGTGGCAACAGCCACAATACGAAGTCATAGGTCTTCGCCACCACACTGACCTCGTCGGATTTCCGCAACATCCCCTCCCGAATTTTCCGCGCGTCGTCCTGACTTCGTCAGGACGACACAAAGGATAAAAGAGTTAAAGAACAAAGGCTAAAGGAATCCTAACGGAGAGCGACACAACGGAACCCGATGAGGTTGCCCCTGAAGGCAGGACCGTTCCTGCCGCGGTTCGCTGCGCGGAAGATGAAGTCGAAGTTGACGCCCCAGCCACCGCCACGCAGAACGCGCCACCAGCCTGATCCCGGTCCTGTGGGATTACGCCCCGGCTAGTTATTGTAGTAGTTCCCATCATACCAGTCCGCGCACCACTCCCACACGTTGCCAGCCATGTCGAGCGCACCATAAGGTGAGGTGTCGGAGGGATAGCTGCCGATGGGCTTCGTGCTCGACAAGCGTTGCCCGACCGAATTCGCGCACTTGGTCGCATCCCATTCGTTGCCCCACGGGTATGCCCTCCCATCGGTTCCACGCGCCGCCTTCTCCCACTGTGCCTCCGTAGGCAACCGGACCCCCGCCCACTGCGTGTATGCCGTCGCATTATCCCAACTCACATGCACGATCGGATGGTCGTCCTGCCATCCCCAACTTGGCGCTTCGGGCATGTTGCTTCCCGTCTCGTTGCAGAACTTACGATACTGCGCAACGGTCACCTCATACTTGTAGATCCAGTACCCGTCGAGATTCACCATGTGCGGCGGCTTCTCGTCGTCGTTCTCGTCGCTGCCCATCAGGAACTCTCCCGCGGGAATCCAGATCATCTTCGCGCCGTCTTTGAGATTGGTCTTCGTTTTCGTCTTCGTGTCGACTGGCTTGACAGTCGTTGGTGGATGACTATTCGGCGACGGGAGCAGTGCAAATAAGACCATTGCGCCACCCAGACCCACAGCGGTTCCAGCCATCCCCTTGCCGTTGCCGCCAACAGCCATCGCCCGGCGCCAGGCGTTTACGCCAAGTAATGCCGCCGCCACGCCGGCCCAAAAGTGCAGTGCCGGAATGAGAGCGAGGACGGACACCAACAACGCCCAGACCGCCGCGTCGTTGCGGGGTTCCGGAGGAAGCGGTGGTGGAGGAACTGGACCCGATGTCTGAGTTCGAGTTGGCGTGGGTTGTGGTTTCGTAAAGACCTTGAAATCTGCCGAACCGGCCAGGGTCCCATCCACCCATAGCTCCACCTGCCAGTTGCCCACAGGCAGGGCATCCGAAGAGTGGATGGCATTGGCGACGAGACGCGTCGGATGGGAGGTTCTTTCGATGGAACGGTGGGCTTCGTGTCCCTCGAACTTCCACACAAAGGTCAGGGCCATCGTGGAGAGGAAGTCGGCGGCGCTTTCAGCAATGCAGTTGAGATCGGTGACACTCGAATCAACGGCAGTCGTGAACGAAACAGGAGGAGTGAGCGAGGTGCAGATTCTCAGAGAGACAGGCGTGCCGGGCCGGTAACCCTGCGGTGGAGGTGGCTGTGATGATGGCCCGGAGGGACCGGCTTGACTGGAACGGTTCCGACTGTTGCGCTTTGCGTCGTAAGCGGCGCGCTTCTGCGGGTCTTTGAGTGTGTCGTTGGCAACGTTGATTTCCTTCTGTTTGCTTTCGGCGAATGCCTTTCTCTTTGGATCGGTAAACTGGTCGGGATGGTAAAAGCGTGTGAGGTCGCGGAAGGCATCTCGGATTTCTTCCGCGGTCGCCGTGGGTTTAATCTCCAGGATTTCGTAGTAGTCTTTGAATGCCATGCTGGCTGCTGTCACCTCCCATTGTTCTGCATCCATACTCCGGGAATTCACTCTCCTATCCCAGGTACCCGCCGCAGTTCTTCGGACACTTATTGCCTTTGCTTCCACAATGCGAGCAGAACTGCGCGCCGCACTTCTTGCATAAATAGAACGGTCGTGTTGACTGCTCCGTCGCTCCACATCCCACACACTTCATCACAGGCATTCCTCTTGCCTCCTCCCGTACCTGAGAAATCTTCGCATCATTCAACCACATTGCTGCCCAGGAATCAAGAGAGTTTCCACGGCACGCGGATGGAGAGGCTGCGCTCCATGCCTCTCGAACATATCCGAAGTCAGTGTTATAACGCCGTCGCCAAATCACGCGTTTACCGTGTTCAGCAATCGCCCGTGCCCCATCGGTCACGACGTTAGGCAGAACGCGACGGCACTGATTACTGAACACTGGTTACTGATTACTTAACTACTGGAGGTTATGAATGATTCGAGTTGGGATCGTAGATTGCGACACATCGCACGTTGTGCAGTTTACCATGCGCTGGCTTTGTCCCATAGTTGAGAGATTTGCCGAAAGAGAGTAAAAGGGGTTCACCGAAAAAAGGACGTTAGGAGGTGAACCCCATGGAGATGGAGATCGCCATCTCCTTGCGAGTAAGTATAGCGGAGGAAGGCGCGAATCTCAACGAGATTTGTGCGGCGGTGAAAGAACAGGTCAGAGGGGAATTGCCTGCGAGGGTGGGAGAGATCATCATCGAGGGTGTGCAGGAGAACGTGCGCGATCGTTTGACACGTCCGGTG
>MNXM01000047.1 GCA_001872605.1 Armatimonadetes bacterium CG2_30_59_28
TCTTCGCAAGCTCGAAAGCTTGGGATACAAAGTCGAACTGGAAGAACTCCCCTTGGCGGCCTGATTTTCGTACCCCAAGGGGCTATTTTCGGAGGAGCTCTTCAATAATACAGAAGCCGTCAGTTACGCCAACCAGCGACTGTACGATATCGGTCTGCTCCTCATCGAGGAAGACAGGAAGCTCGCGGACCGCAAATTCCGGTTCCACAAGTATCGCGAAGCCGAGGAGCTTTACCTCGAACTCTATTCCAAAAACCAAGCTCTCGAAGGTTCCGAATCTCTTCTCCTCAAAATTGCCGACTGCCACAGAGAGCAAAAGAAATACGAAGAAGCAATCCAATCCTACGACAAGATCCTCAAAGACCATAGTCGGAGTCCCGTTGCCGACGACGCCCTGTATGAGAAGGCGGTCATTCTCGGCTGCCACAAGAAACAACGCGCCGAAGGTCTCGGCTTGTTACGCGAGCTTCTCGCAACCTACCCCACCTCCGATAAAGGCGCTGACGCCCAATACTTAATCGGCTACTTGTATCTCACTCTGAATGAAACCTCCCGCGCGAAGGAAGCCTTCAACGAGGTGATATCCAGCTATCCAACCAGCCCAAGAAGAGAATGGGCAATGAAAGATTTGGAGGTGATGGGGAGATGAAGTTTGCGTGTGGAAGTGCGTGTGTGTGGGTGTCCGGGTTCCTGCTGGCAATGACCACGGTTCCCGTTTGGTCCGAGGCCAACGCCGCCAAGGAGAAAGCCACACTGGTTCCCCCTGCGGATAGTCTGACCTGCACCCCCGAATCCGCCATCAAACTGGAAGCAGAGAAGAAGTACCAAGACGCCCTCACCTGCTGGCAGAGCATTGCAGAGAAGGCGGACGCCCCGAAGGCTAAGCGCATCGCGGAAGGGCACGTTCAACTGCTCGATTACCTCACGCCGAAAGCGGTTCCCATGCTATCGACGCCGGAGGCCATCGAAGCCATTACCGCGGTTGAAAACTATCCGGCACCCGATGTAAGGATCGCGGCCCTGTGGGTGGCCATTCAGAACGCCCTAACCGCGAATGATGCCCTCACCGCAGAGCGGCATGTGGGCGCCCTGCGCGTGGTGTTGAAAGGCCACCCCGTCACCGGAACTCGCCTCACCTGGATTCCCCGGTTCCTCCCCCAGATTCTCAAGAAGGTGGGAGGTCAGTTGACGGACCGCGGAGACCTCAATCCCGCGCACGACGTCTACACTTGGTTTCTGGAGGACTATGCGAACGCCAAAGACCGTATGGCTATTGAGGCGCGGATGAAACAGTTGGAACTAACGCCCTCCCAAATGGTCGACGAAATCCAGCGCCTTCGACTTGAGAAAAAATACACCGAAGCCTCAGATAAGTGCTTGAAGCTAATCGAGGGATTTCCGTGGAGTCAATCTGTTGCGTGGGCGAGGAAAACGCTCGGACTCCTCTACGCCGCAGAGGGAGATTACGCGAAAGCAGTGAGAGCATTGCGGGAAGTGGTGGAATTGCACGCCGAGAATCCCATCGCCGCGGAGGCGCTGCTGCAAATTGGAGTCTATTACCAAGGGCCACTGAAGGACCTCGAAGAGGCTGTGAACACCTATGAAGAGGTAGTGCGCAAGTTCCCTGCACAGGAAGCGGGGGCTGCTGCCCTATATCAGATGTGCCTCATCTACAAGAAGATCGGGGATGTCGAGTCAGCTCAGAACGCCCTGCAACGACTCAGAAACGCCTTCCCTTCACATCCGCTGGTGGTGAAGGCGAAGGCAAGTCTGGATGGCGCCTGAAGGAATTGCAAGCGAGAGATGATGAAAAAGACATACAAGCTGACGGTGAATTCGCTGGCAAAACTGGCCCCCGCGGCTGCCATTGCTCTTGCACTCGTCGGGGTAGCCACCCGGGCGTTCCACTCGGAAAAGACTGCGGCCAGTTGGACATCGCGTTCCACAACTGATGACCAGTTCTACAACGACAACCCGGAGATGGCGCAGCCCGGCTGGAACTACCGCGAGTCTTCGCCCGAATCCAAGCGCAGAGCACAACTCGCGACCGAGGAAAAGGAGCAGGAGGTGACCCGTCTCGACAGGCTTTCCCGAGAACTCATTGGCAACAAGCAGCCCTCCTCAGGACATTTTCCCTGCGCCGCCACCGTGGAGGGAGGTCCGAAAGTGGCGCACAGTGAATACGTCACCTACGACTTGGGACGTCCCCACAAGATCGTGAGGTGGAGACCAGAATTCAAGGTAGAGACTGATCCCGGCGAATCGGGAATCGGGTTCGACGTGCAGATTGAGGCATTGCGTCCTCATTCGAGTGCCTCCAGGTCAGAAGGGCAGTGGGAGATGTGTAACCTCACCGCTTCCGAATCGCGCAAACCCACCTTGATCTGGCCGCCCGTTACTGCGCGGTTCGTCCGCGTACGGGCTAATGCCTATACGGAAGAACAACACAGAGGAAAGCTAATCGTCACGTTGTCCACAGTAGAGATGTACGGCTATCCGTTGAGAGAGAAGTAGCGACGCGAGCAAAGACCGAAGGAGACTTCCGTCAGGAAGAAAATAAAGGAGAGTGATTTGCATGCAGAGTAAGAAGAGAGGGTTTACACTGATCGAGCTGCTGGTGGTGATTGCCATCATCGCCATTCTGGCAGCGATCCTCTTCCCGGTGTTCGCAAGGGCGCGGGAGAAGGCGCGAACGGCAAGCTGCCAGAGCAACCTCAAACAATTGGGACTTGCTTGGGCCATGTATGTGCAGGACTATGATGAGCGGGTTCCCGCAGGATGTGACGGCGCAACCACTCCCTCGTGGTGGCAGAGCTTCTGGCCGTACCGAGTCTATCCCTACATCAAGAATCAGCAGGCCATGGTTTGCCCCAGCAGTCGTTGGTCGGCCAATGGCGCAACCTGCCTCGACTCAGGTCTCTACGGTTGTTACACCTACACCTACATGTACAACACGGCGTACGTCGGTGGGCAGAACGGGTGTTCGGACAACCGGCAGTTTACCCGCGCCCCCGACTATCCACCGCTGAGTCTCCCAGACTTCGAGCATGTGTCCACAACGTGGATCTATGCGGACGGAGTTGTGGGCCATTACTATTCACTGTTCCCCACCAGCGCTGCTACCTACGGCACCTTCTATAGCGGCGCCACCGACCCCGCTCATCCTCACGTGAGCAATGTGGACTACTGCCATAGTGACGGCGCCAACTTCGCGTTTGTCGATGGGCACGTGAAATGGATTCAGTGGAAGAATGCAGAAAGCGCTGCCAATCTTGATTCGCCGTGGAAGGCGCACAGCGGACAAGCGTCGTAACGGAGACTGGACAACCTGAAACCGATGGAGAGGTGACAGAAATGAGAAGCGCAAAGGCTGGCGGATGCGTGTGGGTGTTCGCCCTACTACTTTTCTTGTACGGTAGCGCAACGGCGCAGATTCCCGTACACCAGTCATTCACCCTCAAGCCGAAGGAGGCGAATCCCGCGTCCAACGTGCAGGCCAATGGAGCGCGGTATCGGTTCACGGTGAACCTCGATGTCGTCTCCTCGGACGCGAATTGGCTCTACAGCGCCCAGTGGAAATACGAGCGCGCCTCCCTGCAATGGATTCTTCCGAACGTGGGAGACGACTGGGTTGCCGAGACGGACGAGGCGCACAACTACATCAGAAGCTACGTCTGGCAGACGCCCAACATCAAGCAGAGCTTTGCCATCCGTGTGAAAGGCAAGCGGTGGCCGCTGACCAGCGGCGGAGGCGGAGGGACATACAACCCCAACTGGGAGTCCGAATGGAGCGGCAACGTCGAAGCCAACGCCGTCACCATCACCAACCCCGACGCCAGTACCACCATCGCCGTCCCGAAGGGAACCTCCACCGTCATTGAGGCCGCAGTGGCCAACAACGGCGGTGACAACCTCGCGGGTGTTCCCGTCACCTTCAATCACCAGGACCCCGAGCCCCAGAACGCTGCGGCCGATAGCGGCTTCGGAGCCAACCGCACCGCATCCACCACCACCAACACCGACGCCGCGGGCGCGGCCCTCGCCGAGTTCACCGTCTCCAGCGTCGCCGGAGACGACCACGTCGTCACCGCCCAGACCGACAACTCCAACGTCGCCAACTCCGGTAGAATCATCGCGGTGGACATCGGCGACCCAGGAACGACGACCTACCTTATCGACCTCTACTCAGACGTCGCTCAGGTGCAGGCCGATGGAGAGCACTCCGCCAACCTCACCGCCACCGTCACGGCCAATGGATTGCCCGCGAAGGGCGTCCAGGTCTCCTTCACCACCACCCTCGGAACGCTCGGCCAAGATGTGGTTGTCACCAACAACGACGGGCAGGCAACGGTCAGCCTCACGCCGGAGAACGGCGTCACGGGTACAGCCACCGTCACCGCCTCCGTCGCAACGGTGGCAGCGACTGCGACGGTTGAGTTTACTGATGGCTCTGTCCCTCTGGACGGCATCTTTGTCAGCTTTGTTTATCCTTCCTCCGGTGTCATCACAGGCGCGTCAATCCAGTCGGTAAGCTCCGCGGGAGCCAAGGCGGCGTCCATAGTGGTCACTCCTCCCACGGCGGCGACCGTCACCGGGGACTCGATTCCGGTGGTCGCCGAGGTGCGGTTGGTCAATACCAGCAATCAGTACATCTGGTACACCTGGCAGTATTGCGTTGAGGTGGATGGCGTTCCCGTCGTTCAAGACGCGAACTACTGGCTGAACCAGTGCTCTGGCGGACTGGGCGTCACCGTGTATCCCGTCGTCTTTGGCTGGAACGCTTCCGCCTACCCCAGCAAGGAACACACCATCACCGTCAAAGCGCGTTACGGGAAGGACCGCATCCTTATGCCCGGCGAACCTGGCCCGCCCAATGTGGAACAGGGTTACAAGGTAGCGAGCCGGTCCGTCAACCTCGACAACAACCCCATCATCCTCAAGGGGCCGGAGCCTGTGAGAACCGTCTGCGATCCTCCCGCTCCAGGGAATCCGGGACCGGGCAATTGTCGGGAAGAAATCGTGAGCCCCGTCACCGGCACGGTAAATCTGCAGGCAGTTGTGCAGGAAAAGAAAGGCTGGTATCCTGACATCTA
>MNXM01000097.1 GCA_001872605.1 Armatimonadetes bacterium CG2_30_59_28
GGATTGAAGAAGAGGTTGCGCGGCGTCCGGGTTGTAGCGCGAACCTAACATTCCCCCGGAACAAGTCCGGGGGGATTGAAGAAGAGGTTGCGCGGCGTCCGGGTTGTAGCGCGAACCTAACCTTCCCCCGGAACAAGTCCGGGGGGATTGCCATTACCGAATCAAACTATCAAATAGCATAACCCCCCACTACCTTTTCGGGAACTATGGGACAGTATTTTTGACCACCTACGTAGTGGCTATCGGTTGCCCTCCAACTGGAGCTTGCCCAGGTCCTTCAGGGCATTGCCCAGAGCGTCCAGTTCGCGCCCGTAGGCAGCCCAATCCCCCGCAGCGCGGGCCTCTATCGAGCGTTCGTAATGCCGGTTTGCCTTGTTCACCAGAGATTGCACAGTTTCCGCATTGTGTGGTGGGAGCGGGCCCGCCGGAGTGAGTCGCGTCTCGTCAGGGGCGCCGGCCGGTTCCGTTTGATGCACTTCCGGCGTCTCTGTCAGGGAGTTGTTGATGGCGACATCCAGACGCTCTGCAGTGGAGACCTTGGATCCGTTGACAACGATCACTCGCTTCAGTTCGGGAATCTGCGTAGCCTCCGAGCGGAGATACAGGGGTTGGACATAAAGCAGAGCCTGTTCGATCGGGACGACAAGAAGACTCCCCCAGGAAATGCGCGACCCCTGCCGTCCCCACAGGGTGAGGTCCTGCGAAATCTGCTCATTCTGGTTGATCAGAGCCTTGACCTGCGCGGGCCCGTATACGTTTCGTTTCTTCGGGAATGTAAAGACCGCCATTTCCCCGTAATGAGGGTCGTCGCAGTTGGCAGCCAGCCACGCCCGCATGTTGTCCTTGCCCTTGGCGGCGAAAGGAATAATCAACATGAAACTGGCGCGATCTCTGCCTGGGTATTTCATGGTGACATAGAAAGGCTCCATGGGCTCCCGCGTCTCATTCTCTGCGTTCCCCTCGGTCTTCGACAGCATCGGGATTTCCCACCTGTCTTCATCGCTGAAGAAGGTGTCAACGTCGCTCATGTGGTATCGGGCGTAGATATCCGACTGAACCATGAAATATCCCTGGGGATAGCGCAGGTGCTTCCGCAAATCCTCCGGCATGTCTTGCAGCGGCTTGAAGAGACCCGGAAAAATGCGCGCATAGGACTCCAGCAGGGGGTCTCGGCGTCCTGTTGAGTTATCGATGCGGTAGAAGTCGACCGTACCGTCGTAGGCATCGACGACGACCTTTATGGAACTCCTCAGATAAGTCCCAATGGGGCCTATCTCCTGTGAATAGGGGAAGTGACGCGTCGATGTGTAGGCATCGAGTATCCAGAAAAGCCTTCCACCGGATGCGACAAGGTAGGGGTCATTGTCGTAGCGAAGAAACGGAGCAATCAGACGCGCCCGATCGATCACCTCCCGGTTGTAGATGATTCGGCTGTTTGAGGTCACGTAGGAGGAGACCAGAATCTTGAGGCTCGAGAATTTCCAGGCGTACAGGAGTCGGCGCAGGAACCCACTGAGACGAACTCCTCCAGTACCCTCGTAGGTTGTCTGCTGAAAAGTGTCTCCACTGGGATAGTCAAATTCGTCCGTTGTCGTGTTCACGATCGCGTAGGGAACGTTGACACGTCGGACAGGTTGGGCTACCATTGCCTCGCCGCTTGGCGGGGGCCCGCCGGGAGATGCCTGCGGAGGCAACCCCGGTTGAAATGGGGAGGACGGCGCCGCGTCGGCGGGCGTAGTGTTGGACGCCCCCCACTCTCCGAAGTATATCTGGGATCGGTCGATTTGAAGCGGCATGTCCGCGGTAACCACCGAGGGAATGTCCTTCACATAGAGCTCCGGCAGTCCCTGCGGTGTAGTGCGGTTGACCGGGCTCATGCAGAATCCGTACCCGTGCGTGTATTTAAGGTGGTAGTTGATCCACGAGTCTGTCTGTAGTTTGTCATAGGATAACTCGCGCGCGGCAAGCATAACCTGGCGGGGATTACCGGCAACCGAATAGCGATCGATATCCACGTCGATGAACCTGTAGTAGGATCGGATCTCCTGTAGTTGCTGATAGGTGGCGAGAACGTTCTTGTCCCAGACGCGGATGTCGTCGATCGTGGACTTGTTGCGGTCCAACATTGCGGCGGAGACGCTCTCGCTGGCGGAGTGCTTCTTCTGGGCGATGCGGTCGAGATCATAGGCGTACCGGGTGAAGTCGATGTTGGTTTTGAGGAACCTGCGTTCCCACTGCAGCTCGTTGGCGGAGACGAAGACGCGCTGGAATGCGGAAGGCAGCACGCTCCCGGCCAGCAGCGAGAGTACCCAGTAGATGCCCAGGGAGGCGACTCCAATTCGGGTGTGACCCGACCGGGCGGAAAACAGGATAGATATCCCCGTTAGGAACGCTACCGCCATGAGACCACGCAGCGCCGGCAGACGCACGTATACATCCGTGTAGTTTGCTCCTGTAAACAGGTCATGTCTCGATAGCAGGAGGTTCCAGGCGCCCAACTGATAGTGGGCGATCTTCAGGAATACGAGCGCCGCGATCAGTAACCCGAGCAGTTTCAGAGCTGCGTCGGCGATGAAGAATCGTTCCCCGGAAACCTGGAGCGCATCGTCGTAGACCAGCAGAAGTAGTGAACCGATCAGCGCGAACGTTACCGCGGAGTACAGAGAATTGTACAGAAAACTCCACCACGGAAGCTGGAAAACGTAAAAAGCGATGTCCTTCTGGAAGACGGGGTCGGTGAGGCTGAAAGGGGTGGGGTTGAGAGATCGCAGGTACCACGGGTACTTGCCGCTGGCGATGAGCCCCGCTATCAGGGAAATGACCACTGCCCCAACACTAACCGTCACACCGATATAGCGATCCAGCATGAGTTTGTCGTCCAGAGGAATGAGTCGGTTGGCAATAGGAGATGGCACGTCGCTGCCGATCCTGCGGGCCCACTGCCATGTGGGGTACAGCACCGCCAGCCATGCGCAGGCGAAGACTACAAACAGTGTGAGACGAGAGACAAGTATTCTGGCGAATACCGACTGGTAACCGACGACATCAAACCACAGCCAGTCGGTGTAGACCAGAGCAAACTTGCTCAACAGACCCATGATGACAAGGACGACGATGAAGAAGGCGACCAGCTTGCGCGATGTGGTCAAAGTGCTCTCGCTTTGGGGGAATTATTATTCTGCCGATTCTAACATCCGGTCGTCTCTTTCAGCAAGCAGGTCGAACTGGCGAATTTTGGAGCGGAGTCCCGATTGTATCGGGATGTGAACTTCAACCCCGACGCCTCGGGGGCGAATTGGCGAATCGGCGAATCGGCGAATGCGGGGATGGCAGATGAAGATGCTTGCTGGGGGACGTGTATGGTGGCTGGTCAGCGTACTGTGGATGGCTCTGATATTCGTTGCTTCCTCACAACCGGCGCTTGCAGTGGCGGTGTTTGAGTTCAACGACAAGGTTGCCCATGCGCTGGTCTACGCTGCTCTGGGCTACTTTCTTCTTCGGGCATTGACGGATGCCGCAATCCGCGTGCCGTTCGGATTTGCATCGGTCTATGTCATCACGTGGGTCGCGCTGTACGGCGCATTCGACGAGTGGCACCAGAGCTTTGTCCCCGGTCGCATCGTTAGTCTCGGCGACTGGGCCGCTGACGTCGGTGGCGCCGCGTTGGCCGTGTGCCTGGCGAAGTTGCTGTCGCAACGGAGCTCCTCGTAGGTTAGAGCTCCAGCTCTGACACTCAGCATCGAATGTCAGAGCTGGAGCTCTAACCTACGGAACGGCGGAACAGGCATCTTTGTTGCAATCGCTTCCTGTCAGAATCTGGATGTTCCGGAGGGCCAGACGTTGAGCGGTCTCCTGCATCAACCAGCCGTTCTCCCAGTCTTCCACCGGCATGAAAGGAAAAACGAAATGAGCAAATACCGAGTTGGTTTTATCGGCACGGGAAAGAATCGGAAGAATCCCAGTGGGCTCGGCTACGCGATGGCGTATCTGCACGCCGACGGCTACAAGCAGTTGTCCGACGACTGTGAAATGGTCGCCTGCGCCGACATTGTTGAGGAGAACGCCCGGCTCTTTGCCGACACCTACGGCTTCTCCGCTGTCTACACCGACTACCATGAGATGCTGGCGAAAGAGAATCTCGACATCGTCAGCATCTGCGTCTGGCCCCACCTGCACTGCGAGATGACCGTGGCTGCCTGCGCCGCGGGTGTGAAGGCGGTGAACTGCGAGAAACCGATGGCGCTCACCTTCGGCGAGGCTCGCACCATGCTGCAGGTTGCAGAGCAGCATGGAACCGTGCTCGTGTTCAACCACCAGCGTCGCTTCGGTCTGCCGTTCCGCAGAGCATACGAACTCGCGCACCGCGGCGAGCTGGGCGCTCTCGTCCGCATGGAAGCCGCCATGGGCGACCTGTACGATGGCGGCACCCACTGGGTGGACATGCTCAACTACTTCAACGACGAATCTCCCGCGGAGTGGGTCATCGGGCAGATCGACGCTCGCGAAGATCGCCGCGTCTTCGGCGCTCCGGTCGAGACGCAGGCCATTTGTCACGTCAAGTATCGCAACGGCGTCTACGGTCTGTTTGCCACCGGTCAGGGGATGCACACGCTGGGGTGTCCCTTCCGACTGATCTGCGAGAAGGGCGTCATCGAGGTCGGCGCGGACTCACAGAGTCCGGTGTCACCCGACCCCGGACCCATGCTGCGCTACCGCGTCGATGGAGTTGCCGACTGGCAGAGTGTCGACTGCAAAGACGAACATCTGCACGGCCCCGGCTACATCGAGCGCGCGATGGCCGACCTCGTGGACTGCCTCAATACCGGTCGCGAACCCGAGCTGTGCGCCCGCCACGCCATGAACGCCACCGAGATCATCTTCGCCTGCTACGAATCCAGCCGTCGCCGCGGCCGCGTCGACCTGCCCCTCACCATCACCGATTCGCCCATCGGGGCGATGATTGAGAAGGGGAAGCTGGCGGGGAGACGCCACCCGACGCCAGAGGGCTGAGTTATGGACAGGACGGTCGTTGGGTAAGTAGATCGTCATAAATTCTGTCCTCATTTCCTCACCACAGAGATCACGGAGAACACAGAAAAGAAGGCAAATCTTCGCGCGCTTTGCGCCTTCTGCGGTGGACAAGATTATTGATGATTTACTTATCAGAAGGGAATCCAGTTGAACTGGTCCAACCATTCTTCAGCTTCGCTAACTTCCCACACGAGGTAAAGATCGCGCGCAATACGCCCTATGGAGGCATCCGGTCGCACCCAGAAGAACCCCCAGAGATGGCCGTCCGTTGACAGATGCGCTGTGATGTGACCAGGCATGCTTGCCCGGTTGGATGTCACGATGGCTCTTTCGCTCATCTCCAGATACCGCAGGAGGTCCCGGTCCGGCGTGCCCAGAGGGGGCTCCGATGGCTTGCCAACACGCACAATGTCCATCGTTGGGTTATAGCGAAGTGTGGCCAGTTTCAGTCGGGGTGACTCGTTTTCGTCAAGGAGGAATCGAACTCTCATGCCGCAACCGCCGACGGGGTGTTGCCATGTTCCCGAAGCGCCCGAACTCGATCGACCAGCGGGGACGGTTGTGCCGCCCATTCCTGGTATCGCAGCGTGCATCTGTCAAGAACACGACCCATGTACGCGTCGACGTCGTGTCGGTTGCGAAGATAGTACACGATGGTTGCGTGAATCTCTTCAAGGCTCAGGCTCGGAAGGTGAACCGCGATCTCCTCAACCATGTATCCCTGCAAGTAATAGGACAGGACATCCTCAATACCAACGCGATGACCCTTCAACCGGATATCATCCGGGGAGAGAAAATCGAAGTAATCGTCCAGCAACATTGGGCTTCTCCTTCTGCTGGTAGGGTGGCCGCACGCCAATGCTGGCACCCTCAAGTCCATGATACGATGGGATTCTAACACCGTCTCAATCGTCTAACAAGCCCCCGACTTCTGCTGCCGCGGCCGCGTCGACCTGCCCCTCACCATCACCGATTCCCCCATCGTGTCGATGATTGAGAAGGGGAAGCTGGCGGGGAGAAGCCACCCGACGCCAGAGGGCTGAGCACTCAGACCCCCGCGCATTGTTTGCGATCCTGTTCAGTGTCTTATAGAATGGATGCACAACGCTGCACGGAGCCTCGCCATCGCATTTTCTGCGGCGTAGGCTGCGGATGAAATGTCAATCGTGGGATGGAGTCAGCGTTTGGAGGGCATGAAGTGCGCCTGACCCAGCAAGAGAAGGATCGACTTACAGGTGAACTGGTCGCCTGTCTCAGCACCGAGGCTGAAGTCAGGAAGATCGTCGTATTCGGGTCGTTCGTCGATTCACCCAACCCGCAGGACCTTGACGTGGCGGTGTTCCAGGAAGGTTCCGAGGGTTATCTCCCATTGGCGTTGAAGTACCGGAGAATTACACGGCGCATTGCGCAACGAATTCCGCTCGACATCGTGCCTCTCAGAGCGGGAGCTTCTGCCCATACGTTCATCGAGGAGATCGACAAGGGAGTAACCCTCTTTGAAAGATGAATGCCGTGTCTGGCTACAGTATGCCGAGGAGAACCTCGCCTCCGCGGAGGTGTTGCTGCAAAGCCAACTACTGAACCCTTGTTTGCAGAACTCGCAACAGGCAATCGAGAAGGCCCTGAAAGCGGTCATCGTTGGGGCAGGTCTCCATGTCCCCAGAACACGCAGCATTCGAGAGCTGATGAGGCTCGTAAGGTCCCACGAAACTTCCATCGAAATGGATGAAGATGAACTCGACCTCGTCGATTCCATCTACCTTCCCTCGAAGTACCCCCTTGGCAGCGCGTTGCCGGACTTTGCACCCACCGACGCGGTTGCACAGAGGTGCGTATCAATCTCAAAGCGTGTGGTAGCGGCGGCAAGCGATTTGGTGTCGCTGTGACGCAAGCAAACCTGCCCCTCACCATCACCGATTCCCCCATCGTGTCGATGATTGAGAAAGGGAAGCTGGCGGGGAGAGCACCCGCCGTACCGCAAACGTGAGAGCAGAGCAGGGGAGGGGAGACGACTGCGCCTTGGCCCCCGTTGACAACCACCATTGCACTGTCCTATGATAGCGCCTCCTGTAAGTGGGGTAGGTTCAACAGTTCGTTGTCGTTCATTCTTCATCGACGAGGGGTACGGTGCAACTGGTTGTCAACACCTTCGGCGCCAGCCTTCGCAAGGAAGGCGAGACGTTTCTGGTCACAGCGGGAGACCGGAAGTTCCAGGTTTCCTCGCACAAAGTCGCGTCCGTTCTCATCACCACCGGCGCGCACCTCTCCACCGATGCCATCAAGCGGGCGTGCGACCAGAACATCGACCTCATTCTCCTCGACAAATACGGCGATCCCTACGCCCGCGTCTGGCAGGCGAAGATGGGCAGCACCGCCGCCATACGGCGTCGCCAACTGGAAGTCGCCGACACCGATGCAGGGCTGACTATCGTTCGCGAGTGGACGCAGAAGAAGGTCCAGAACCAGATCGACTTCCTCGATCAGTTAGCCCGTCGGCGACCCGATAAGATCGATTCGTTCACCGCTCCCGTCGTGAAGCTGACCGACTCGCTTGCCAAGATCACCGAACTCAGCGGAACACTCGACGACCAGCGCAACAGCCTCATGGGTTACGAGGGCAACGCCGGGCGCGCCTACTTCGGCTGTCTCAGCGATGTCATGCCGCAGGAGTTCCGCTTCGAGGGACGCAGCCGCCAGCCCGCCGCCGACGAATTCAACGCCATGCTCAACTATGCCTACGGCGTGCTCTACTCGCAGGTCGAGCGCGCCTGCATCATCGCCGGACTCGATCCCTTCGTCGGTTTCCTGCACACCGACAACTACAACAAGAAATCCCTCGTGTTCGACCTGATCGAGCCCTTCCGCATCCTTGCCGACCGCTGCGTCGTGTTCCTCTTTACCGGGCGCAAGGTGCGCAAGGAATAAGTAGGTGGTCAAAAATACTGTCCCATAGTTCCCGAAAAGGTAGTGGGGGGTTATGCTATTTGACAGTTTGATTCGGTAATGGCAATCCCCCCGGACTTGTTCCGGGGGAATGTTAGGTTCGCGCTACAACCCGGACGCCGCGCAACCTCTTCTTCA
>MNXM01000004.1 GCA_001872605.1 Armatimonadetes bacterium CG2_30_59_28
GCCAAATCAAGATACGTCGGCAACCCCGCCATCGCTGTCAGACCCGTCTCATGCTTCTCCGATTCGTACTCGTATGGCAAAAGACCCTGTAATGCAATTCCTGCACCTCGTTGGTGAGTTTACTCACTCAACCTACCTCACTCCTCCTCAGCATTCACAAGGCGCCGCAACTTCCTCTCCTCCTCCGGATGGTGGATCAAGGGTATGTTTCCTGCCGTGGGAGTCGTGATGAAGACGGGTGCACTGCGCGGCGCAATTACACCTTGGCAAGCCCGTGCGATGCGGAAAGTAGAATCTGCCCTCGCGCCAGTAAGCATCTCCCTCGCTTGCCCGCGACTGATGACTTACTATAAGAGAGCCTCGAATTCAGGTAGCATCAGGAAAGGGGCGAATCGGCGCTCGGCCCTGATGAGGTTCCTCATTCCAGGCTCCAGTGCAACTGCCTTCTTAAGCAGCTTCAGGATTTCCTCTCTTGGAGGCGGGATGTCGTGGGTCAATACAACGGATAGTATGAAAAGACATGAAGGTGAGGCGGGATTCATCTTCAGCATTTGGCGGAGTATCCGTCGTGCTTCGGGGTACCGCTGCACCGCGACTAATGCCACGACAAGCTGTGCCTTCAACGCCAAGTCCTCGGGATTCTGGGCCGTGGAGCGCTGCAGGTAAGGAATTGCCTCCCGGAATCGGTTGCTGTTAAGGAGTAGTTCCTGGAGTACCCGGAAAACGGCGTCATTGCTCGTGCCCAAATCCACGGATCGCTGGAACGACTTGATGGCGCACCCATACTTCCCCTCGTCGTTCAGCATGAACCCCCTTAAGCCCCAAGCTGTCGCATTGGAGGGCTGGAGCAGTATAACGCAACGGAGAGTGCGCGCGGCCTCCCTTGTCTGGTTACGCACGTAATGGACTTGCGCGAGTCCGAGCAGACCTTGCGGATTAAGTGCTCTCATTTGCAGAGACTGGCTGTAATACCATTGCCCCGCGTCAGTGTAGCCGTTGGCGCACATCATGGTGCCGGCTGTATTGTGGAACTTGAAAGTGCCTGAGCCACACCTCGCTGCCCGTTGAACCTCTTCAGCCCATACCTTTTGTGATCCCGCAGGAATGGCGCGTTGCGGTGCGGTCGGGTCAGCGAATCTATACCCACATTCCCGTATCAACTTTGCGTACTTGCTCAAATCCCTGACGTAGACGACGGATACGCCATCCCAGTACACGAGAATCCATCCGGGATCGTTCTGGAGATGGATGCCGAGGGGGCCGTAGATACTAGACTCTGACGATAGCACGGCCCATTCGATGTTCCACCGTTTCAGTAATGCGACCCGTTGAGTCATATTCCCAGTGGTAGCGACCTCCTCGTCATCGAATAGAGAAGGAGGATACGCATTGGTCGGATCAATGAAAAGGTGCGTCTGCGGAACAAGCTCCCAACAAAGATAACCCGAGTCCCCCAACACATTGAAGACGTTTCCCTTCAAGTTTTGCTGCTTTGCGAAAAGGACAGCCCCGACAGGAGTCAGGGCGTTATCAATGCCAAAGCCATGGCGTCGGTTCTGCTCGATTACACTCCTTTCCCCTGCGAGCAGTAGCGCACATAAGATAGCGGTCGTGCCGCCCGCACAAGACGTCGACCGCCACCACTGAAGTGGCCTGCGATCCGACATGCGCTGCGAGTGCATGCCGTATGCGACAGCCATCGCATAGCAGACAATCTGAACGGCCACCCATCGCTGACGTTGATGGTGCGCGACCGAAAGAACCATGAAACCCACGATGAGAATCTGACCTATGTCAAGAGGGCGGCGCAATACAGAGAACGCCAAGATCGCGCCCATCACTGCGAAGGCTACCTTCTGTTCGGGGTCACATCCGGCAAGGAACTGCGAAAGTGGGAACCACTCCACGATATGCTTCGAAAAGACTGCAATCGGGTTGGGCGATATGGAGCTGAAATAGGCGATCCCGTATGGGTTGATGAAAGTCACCGCGAATGACAGCAGGGCAATCCCCGCCAAGTGCCTCAATTGCCCGGCGTGCAAGTGACTCACGATGGCGCCTGGAAACCGGTTCCGCAGAAGCCAAGTCATGAGCTCACCTGCCACAGCGATCAGAAGGATAAACCAACCCGTCACTACTCCACCGTGAAGATTCGTCCACAAAAGGAACACAAAGGGAAGCCGCCAGAGATGGGTTTTCTGCTTGACCTTGAATAGGCCCAGCTCCAGCAGCAGAACGGCAAGAAGTAGACCACTAAACAGCTCTGGGCGCGCGTCAAGCCGCCCGCGGGCGACGCACACGCCCATCGCAATGGCGAGTGTGATCAACGTGGGGGGGAGGGCAACGGAACGGCAAAGTCTCCACAGCAATACAAAGGAGGCCGTTACCATAAGGGAAGACCATTGTCTCGATTCCAAGAGCACCTGTAAGCCGGTAGACACCGTAGAACACCAAATCGCTAAGCCAGGAATGCTCCACGAAGGGGAAGTTGGGATAAGTGTGGATAAACGGGTTCCCCGTGGGTACAGCCCTATGCTGAGCAATCCATCTGCCCACGGCAATCCTCATCCAGAAATCGCCATTGTCGAGACATAGCAAAGTGCACTGGGCCAATATCAGCAAGACCAATCCGTTGTTCAGGACAGTCAACGCACGCTGCGTCCTTCCTTCCAGTAAACTGCTATCCACCATCTTCTCCCATCAAAGGTGATCCAGATGAACACATTGGCCCCGGAGCTCACACCCTGAACCCAGGGGCTATTGTCGGGCACAGGTCTCCTGGGGCTTTGCCTCGGTTTCAGCGATGCCTCCAAGTCGCAGGAAAGGACCAGTGCAATCCACGCACGATCACGGGTAGATCGCTGAGGATGCCCTCACTTCCTTCACTAGAACTCCACGGGGGAGTGGCAGGGCGGTGCGGCAAGGAGACATTACTTCTCTGCTCGCGCAAAGCGAACCTGCACTTCTGTAGCGACCACAAAACTATGGGTCAGCTCGTTGGCATAGTTATCCAAAAGACGTTGGAGGGTAGCGATTTTGTTGGCAGCTCGTTCATCCTCAAGGCGCAAGAAGACGACGCCCTTGTGAGGGTGTCGGTGACGGAAGACCTTTTCGCCAAAATCTTTGTCGTTTGTGATGAGAATCCAGTTCTCCCGAAACGCCTTCGCGATGATGTCGTCGTCATTCATTCCCCGATCTTCCTCGTAGACCGAGTAGACCTCGTGGTTCTGCGCACGCAGCCAACGCGCCACGACTGGTCCGGTGCATTCGTCCACCAGAAAGCGCATCTATGCGGGCTCCATGGCGAGTGGTCTGAAGGCAGCGCCTGCCACAGACCTGGTGGCAAACAGCAGACATGCCTGGATATCCTCCGAAGTAAGTCCATCGTACTCCGCCAGGATTTCAGCAGACGTTGCACCATGGGCAAGCAGATTGAGAATAAAATCTACGGCAAGACGTGTTCCCCTGATAACCGGCCTGCCCACCATCACTGCGGGATCGACAGCGATTCGCTCAAGTAGCAGATCGTCCTTCATTGCTTCGTTTGCCTTCCTCAAGTCTTCCGTGCTTTTGACCACCCCGGTATTCTATGGTGGAAGTGGATTTGTGTAAAGAGGCGCGCCCCGCTCACTTCCCCGGCTTCAGCAATCCTTCCTTCGTGCTCGACAGAACCTGTGCGACGCCTTGCAGTTGAACATGATAGTCTTCGAGCACGCCCTGCGAGGGACGCTCGAGCTTGATGCTCCACCCCTCGCCCACGGACGCATCCCTGCGCTCAACGACAAACTGGTGCGTTTGAGCGATGCTGTCCTGTTCCTCCAACAGCTTACCTGTCGGGTCAAGAAGGCTGGCTTTGACGCGCTCGGCCACGTTGTCACCGGAGACCTTCACGCCAAACTCCTTCACGCCCGCGGGAACCCAAAAGAAGAACTGCCCCGCCGTGCTGAGAAAATGAATGGAACCGGAATCCGAATACTCGCAGACGCGGTGAGAGATCGAGTAGACGCGCGTCGTGTTGCTTCCAGGATCAAGGACGACTTTATACGCTCCCGTCTCTTCGGGAGTGAACGCGTATGGTGTCTCACTCCCGATCCCTGTCTTGGATAAGGGGATTTCCTTCCCCGAAGGAGACACGAGGACGATTGGCACCGGCGCGACGGCGTTCCTGCCCACCGGTTCAACGACCACCGCGAATTCTGCATCCTTTCCCTTTTCTGCCCACAGGAGATACTCACTGTGAACTCGCTGCCGCGCGAGGCTTTTCCCTCCGAAGCTCTCCCGGTTCGCATCGGGAAAGGCGGGCTCGAATCGCACACCCTCGGTCACGAACCTGGGGAAGCGTTTGCACGTTCGGTGTGGCATCCATTGGTCAATCAGCTTCTGATCGATGGTGTAGGTACTGCGCTTCCCGTCTCGCTCGACACTGACGGAACCGGTTACATCCACCAAAGCCAACCCACCGGCGAGGTCGAGGTAGGACATTGGGTTTCTGTCGACCGGATCGACGACAACGAGATCCGCAAACTCTACCCCTCCGATGTCCTCGGTGTCATTCGCAGCATTACCGAGGAGAATCGGAGTCTGCATCGGTTGCTTCAGAGCAGCATCCGCCACCACGCAGTTGGCGAACTGCACTTCACACCCGGTTGCGGGCTTTCGATTCACCACAATCCCCGCATGTTCGCTGCCTTCGAACCGGCAATTCACAAACTCGATTTTCCCATTGACCGCAGTCCTGGGATCGTTCCCGGTTGTGATGCTGACAGCGCGCATCCCCCCGACGGAACGACAGTTCTCCAAGCGGATGGATACCGGCGCGGAGCTGGCGTGCAGCGTCGGGATATAAAAATCGTAGGCGTCTCCCGCATTATTCTCCGAAACGCAATTCCGCATCACGCAATTGACGAGTCGCTCACTGGGATCGTTCGGCTCGAAGTCGATCCCCGCTTGCGGGGCCGTGCCGCGAGTATCCTTCAGGATCGTGTCCTCGATAAGCAGATCCTCGGCAGTGATGACACTGATCCCCTGACGGTTGTGGTCCGCACAGACGACGTCCTTGATATGGACACCCTTGTTGGTGACACCCTTCTGCGACACGCCGAGATAAATGCCGTCGCCCCCGCTGTTGGCCAGCGTCAGACCGAGCACCTTCACGTTTTTGGAGCTGCGAACGCTCAGCGTGTGGCGCCACTCGGCCTTCTGATATGCGTCAGTATGGTAATCTTCCTTCCACATGCGCAGCGTAGCGCCGTAGCCAGAAAGGGTGATGTTCTCCTTCACCGCCGCCGTGAACAGGCAGTCTCCGGTTCCCTTGAAGGACCCGCGTTTGGCCTGCACGACAACTCCCTTCTGAAAGAGAATTTCTTGATTGCTTGCCAACTGCATCGGCTCCACAATCCACGGACTGCCCATGTTATCCACGGTAAGTTTCTTCGCGCCTGAATTGATAGCGGACCGGAGCGCTTCGGTGGAATCTTCCGGGTCGAAGCCCCACCAAGAGGCCGTTGCGGTGTTCAGTTCCCCAGACTTAACTCCATCAATTGCCGCCTGATTCACAGGCATCCTGTCTGCCAAGGCCGCGCTGACCACAAGCGTGGAAACAACCAATACCGAGGGAAGAAATCGATGGAAACTGTCCATTGGCTATGCTCCTGCATACATTGAGATTCACGGACACCCATGATATCACCTTTGCTTTGTTTTCGTGTTCCTTGACACATATCCTCCCCGTGCCGATAATGCAGTCTGTGCCTCCCTCCCATCCAAGTGGCACAGGGAGTGTCTCCCACGACTGAAGCAGAACGCTTAGCAGGAGCGATGATGTATCGAGGAATCAGAGCGCGTCGGAAAACGTCTGACGTTCCCCAGCCGCGAACGTAAGAGCGAATCTTTCCGCGTCGTCCGCGCCACTCTCTTACGTTCGTGACTCGGACTGCATCAGGAAGATCAGTTTTGGGACGTACTATTGGAGAGTCACACAGTGCCCAATGCCGAACCCACCAACGCGGAAGCGTTCAATGCGGGGAGTGAAGGCTCTCCCGCGGAGACCTCCCCTTCCCGCGCCATCACCCTTCGGGCCATAGTCGTCGGGCTTGTCATTACCTACCTCACCGCATTCTGGGTGCGGGAGGCAGAGATCAAGTCAGTCGGGGTCTTCGTCAGTGAGAGCGTGCCGACGATTCCGGCGGTTGCATCACTTCTGTTGCTGCTGGCAGTCAATCACCTCCTCCGCCGCCGCACGCGGCACGCGTTCTCCCGTGGGGAGCTGCTCTTCATTTTTTTCTTCGTGACCGTGGCTACGACGCCTTACAACTGCGGAGTCGTCCGCATCTTTCTCGCCTTCATGACCGCGCCGTTCTATTTCATGGCGCCGGAAAATAAACTCGCGGAGGCGCAGAAATTCATCCCGCAATGGGCGGCGGTTCACGACCTCCACGCAGTGCGCGGGTTCTACGAGGGACTCCCCGGAAAACCCGTCCCGTGGGACGTTTGGATCGTCCCGGTGTTGGTGTGGGTGGGTTTCTTCATGGCGCTGTGGCTGGCGATGGCCTGTCTCATCATGCTCATGCACCGTCCCTGGATCGAGAAGGAGAAACTGGGCTTTCCCCTCTTCCAGTTGCCCCTCAGGTTAACCGACGTCCGCAAGGAGGGCGGCGGCGTCTCCGCCTTCCTGCGCAACCCGGTGATGTGGATCGGCTTCGGTATTGCATTCTTCTCAGATGGCACTCACATGCTGCACGCAGTCTTCCCCTACCTTCCCGCGTTCGGGAAGGAGGTCAGTTTCCCAACATTCACCGAACCTCCGTGGAATGCCCTGGGGCCTATCACCCTGTTTCGACGTCCCATCCTCATCGGGTTTGGCTACCTGGTATCGACCGAGATCACCTTCTCCGTCTGGGCGACTTTCTGGCTGGAACGACTAATGGCAGTGCTGCTCAGCGCCCTGGGGAACCGCGAGCCGGGCAATCCGTACATGCGAGAGCAGGGGTTCGGGGCGTTCATTGCTGTGGCTCTGGTATTGCTCTATATCAATCGCCAGCACCTCGCTGCAATTATCAAATCGTCAGTATCCCGCCAGCCATCGGAGGGTGGGAGGGACCGCTGGGCGCTGTGGGGATTTGCGTTGAGTGTGCTGACCCTCGTCACCTTCTGCCGTCTACTGGGAATGCTCTGGTGGGTGGGGTTGGTCTACATCGGGATCTTTCTCGCGTTTGCCCTGACAGTTGCTCGAATCCGCGCCGAAGTGGGCATCCCTCTCGCATGGCTGTTCCCCTACGGAATGCAGAAGACGATGGTGATCTCCACCCTGGGAACGGCGCCACTCAGTCCGGGCGGCAGCGCCGCGACCCTCACCGCGCTCGCGACGCTCGCCTTCATGCAGTTCTCCAACACCGTTTCCTTTGCCGGATACCAGGTGGAGAGTCTGCGGATGGGCCGTTTTGTCGGCGAGAAGCCTCGGCGCATCTTAGTTGCTCTCACAGGCGCGTTCCTGATCGGGCTTCTCCTCTCTTTCTACTTCCACATAGCCACCTTCTATCAGGTGGGCGCCAATGCGCAGAGCGGCGTTTATGGTCTCGGCTTCTACGGCAGCTCCGGAGCCATCAGCGAATACTCCCGCGCCATCGAGAACGCCGCGTCTCCCGTTGCCCCCAACAAGCCGCAGGTGGTGGCAGGACTAACGGGATTCTCAACCGTCTTCCTGTTGCAGGTCCTGCGAACCCGGTTCATCGGCTTTCCGTTCCACCCGCTGGGATTTGCTGCGGCGAACGCCTACGGGCACCTTCTCTGGTGGTCGTTCTTCTTCGTGTGGATTGTGAAGGTGACCGTGCTCCGGTACGGCGGTCTGCCGCTCTACCGAAAGACCGTGCCGTTATTCCTGGGGTTTGCCCTGGGACACTTCTTTACATCGGGGGTGGTGTGGGGAACCCTCGGAGCTCTGGGGAAGGACATCTTCAAGAAGTATATCGTTTGTTTCGGTTAGGAGACCGCAATGAATAGACGACATCTCGCCCAACACACACTTGCCGCCCTGGTGGTTTGCGTTTTTGCCGCAGCGTCAGACGCCGCAGAGGATTCCTCACACTGGCTCAACGTCAAAGACTTCGGCGCGTCCGGCTCGCAATTCTCCACGACCGCGACAACCACCGCAGGCTCCAGCGAGATCAGCGTGAAGGAGGTGGGGGACTTCAAGGTCGGTCAGGGGGTGATGGTGTCGAAGTGCAACCCACACTTCCTGAAGGACAAGGTGTGGGGGCCGGGGTTGCAGTATACCGCCGGCTCCGGCAAGCCGTTCAAGGATATTGTCGACGTTCGCGGATACGACGAATCCGCCGGCAGTTGGGCCGTCTACATACTGGATGTCGAACGGACGGATCCACCCAACTTCCGCTGGAGTGACGATACGGGGCGCACATGGAAGCCCAAGGTTCCCTTCACTTACGACTGGCAATCTCTCAAGGGAGGGTTGGAAGTCCGTTTCCATCAATTTGATTGGAGAGCGGGTTACACTGCGTCCTTCAGCGCCCGCGACCAACTGGTCTCCACCATCGAGAAGATCGAGGGAAACGTGTTGACCCTCGCCCGCCCAGCGGCAAAGTCGGCAACGGACGCGGTGGTGCGTCATTGCGACCAGGAAGCGATTCAGGCAGTAGTCAATCGCGCCATCAAAGAAAAGCGCAATATCTACTTTCCGGCGGGACACTATCGACTGACGACCGGCGTCCGCATTGACGACGCGACGGGCATTGTTCTCGAAGGTGCGAGCGGCGAGAACACGGTGCTTGACATCAGTGAAGGCGAAGGGGTGTGCTGCAATATGCGCAACGGCACAGAGATAACCGTCCGCAACTTCAAGATGATCGGGAACATGGGCTTCGCTGAACGGGATCAATGCGGCAGCATTCGGGTATGGGGATCAAGCTATCTCTGGGGACAGGATTTGAAGACCAGCTTTGCCACCGGCGTCGTCGGCACCGAGCGCGTGACCGTGGAGGACGTACATGCCTACCGCATGTCACTGGAGGCTTTCTGGTCGGGGGGTCCCTCTCGCTGGGGGAAGACGGAACCGAAAAACTACACGAAGGCCATCACTTACCTGCGCTGCTGGGCGATTGATTGCGGCCGCAACGGCTTCAACAACAACGACCTCGCGGAGAACACGAGTATCCTCTACTGCCGCATCGTGGACGTGGGAGGGTGCGCATGGGAAGGGGCTTCCCGCTTCGTGAAGTTCGTCGGCAATTACATTCGCAATGCCGGAACGGTCGCCATCGGCAACATCAGCAGTCGCGACGCGGCGACGGAGATTCTGCCTTCCGGACAGCACATCGTCTCTGACAATGTTTTCGAAAGTGTCGTGCCTTACGGCGGCTGCGCCATTCGCACCGCATCCGGCGCAACTCCAGTGGTGATCTCCAACAACCTGTTCGTCAACTTCGGATCGTCAGCCATCGAACTGTGCGGGCACGTCGGCCCGGGGTTGCCGGCGTACAATGCGACAGTGACCGGTAACATCTTCGACATGACAGAGATCGGCGAAACATCGAAGACCCGTCATGCCATTGACGTGGGCGAGTCGGATGTGATCGTGAGCAACAACCAGATCTACGTCCGCGGCGCTTGTGACCCGAGAGTCACGGCGATTCGCATCCGGGAGCCCTCGCTGAACGTGAATATCCACGACAACCTGATCCGCAACTGTGGATGGGGCATTATCACCACCCGCGCTCAGTCACGCGTCGCCCAGATGGTGGACAAGACAACCTTCGAGCTGGCTGCCGGAGGCGTTCCCATCGAACGGCGCAGGTCCCATCTCTACCGCGGCTGGAACCTCGTTTGGACAAGCGCCGGCAAACCCATCGGCGTCTCCGTCATAGACTCCTTCGATCCCGAGACCAAGCAGGTCAAACTCAAAGAACCCCGTGACATGAAAGGAGGCGACACCTTCGAGGTCTATCCACCCTACGGCGAGAATTGGGGCATCCACGACAACACCATCACTAGCTGTCTGAACCCTGTAGTATTCGACTCCTACGGCAGCGAGACTTCCCTGCTGAAAGACAACACCCTCACCCGCGGTGACACGACCGGCGTTTCCAAAGCAGTCGTCATCGGCGGACGCATCCACCTCATCAACAATCACTTCTCGGGCTTCGACGAGGCAGGGAGTTCAGTGCTCTCCCTTTTCCCGGATCGTTTCGGCAAACCCCTGCGCAACCTGGTGTGCGACAATGTGTTTGAGAACTGCAGCAATGTGGTTGGAGAGAACGAAAAGGGACTATGGCAGCCCTGCGCGGCGGAGAGGAATCAGTTCATCAATTGTGTGACAGCGCCGAAGTGAAGGGACTGCATTCGATGGGATACTGGAGTTGACGCCTTCTCATTATTTCGCGATAATACGCTATCGCAAAATAAGGATTGCCCTTATTTCGCAAAGTGAAATAAGCCGATGCGAAGAAAACAAACAGGAGAATACACGCTGATTTCGACGGTGGGTGAGGAGGCACGCGCCTTTGTGCCTGCCCCTCTTCCACCATCGCCACCACTGGTAGTGACGGGAGACCTGCGAGACTCGCTGGATGAGGCGCTTCTGGAACTGGGGAGGTTGGACGGCATCACGACGATCCTGCCTGACACCGGTCTGTTCCTCTATATGTATATCCGCAAGGAGGCGGTGCTGTCGTCGCAGATCGAAGGCACACAGTCTTCCCTGTCGGACCTGCTACTGTTTGAGGTCGAGGGCGCTCCGGGCGCGCCCATCGAAGATGTCCGGGAGGTCTCCAATTACATTGCGGCGATGGAGCACGGGTTGGCGCGGCTGCGGGAGGGTTTCCCGCTCTGCAACCGCCTGCTGCGAGAGGTTCATGAAAGACTGCTGGCGAAGGGTCGCGGGGAGGACAAAACCCCTGGCGAGCTCCGGAGAACCCAGAACTGGATTGGCGGATCTCGACCAGGCAACGCGCGTTTCGTGCCTCCACCACCGGAGCGCCTGAACGATTGTATGGGCGACCTAGAGAGGTTTCTGAACGACCAGCCTGAGCGCACACCAGCGTTGCTCAAAGCTGCGCTGGCGCACGTCCAGTTCGAGACGATTCACCCCTTTCTGGACGGCAACGGGAGATTGGGACGTCTCCTGATTGCGCTCCTGCTCTGCCACGAGAAGGTATTGCGGGAACCGATGTTGTATCTGAGTCTGTTTTTCAAGCAGCACCGGCAGGAATACTATGACCTGCTGCAACAGGTGAGAATCGAAGGAGAATGGGAAGCCTGGTTAACCTTCTTCGTTGAGGCTGTGCGCACAACGGCACAACAGGCAGTCTCTACCGCCGACCAGTTATCGGAGGTGCTTCGCGAGGATCGCGACAAAGTCCGGTTGTTGGGACGTATCGCCGGCTCCGCCTTGCGGATGATGGACGTTCTGGCTCAACGGCCCGTGTTATCGGTCGCCGTCGCCTGCCAATCAACGGGCATGGTTGCCAGCACAGTAACCAAAGCCATTTCCAAGCTTGCTTCTGAGGGACTGGTGAAGGAGCTGACCGGTCAGAAGCGCAACCGGTTGTTCTGCTATGACCGATACCTGCAAGTGCTGGCTGAAGGGACCGAGCCGCTGACCTGAATCAGGCGGAGCCCCAGCGAATCCCGTATGGCAATTCCGTCGGAATGCCGTTCGTCCGTCGCGGACCTTGCGATTCGGGGACCCAGCGAGATCGCGTTGATGCTTCAGCCCGACCAGTTCGGCAAACCGCTCCGCAGCATCCTGCGGGACAACAGCTTTGAAAACTGCAACAATGTAGCAGGGGAAAGCGAGCAGGGGCTGTGGCAAGCCTGCGCGGCAGAGGGGAGTTTGTTCATCAACTGCGGAACAGTGCCGAAGTAGAGAGGGTCCGTATGAAGACAATGGTTTGTGAGACAATTATCTTTTTGGGGGGACTGATGGCCTGCGCGGCAGTCTGCAGCGCGGCGGACAGTGACTGGCTCAACGCACGCGACTGCGGCGCGTCGGGGGCAAAGTACGAGACGGTGGCGACGACGGTGGCGGGGTCGAACCAGATCACCGCGAAGGACGTGGGCGACTTCAAGGTCGGTCAGGGCGTAATGGTGTCGCGGTGCAATGTGCGCTACACCAACAAGCTGTTGTGGGGACCGCGGAGCAAGTATGGCGCTTCGAAGGCGCTGGGGGACACGGTTGAGATTCGTGGGTATGATGGCGGCGCGGGAAGCTGGATTGTGTACGCGCTCGACGTGGAACCCGGTTCTCCGCCGGGCTTCCGGTGGACCGATGACATTGGTCGAACATGGAAGCCGAAAGTAGCGGTTACCGGAGATTGGCAGCCATTGGGTGGCGGTACGGAGGTCAAGTTCGGGAAGCTGGACTGGGAGTCGGGCTACACCGTGACCTTCAGCGCCCGCGATCAACTGGTGAGCCGCATTGAGAAGATCGACGGCAACGCGCTGACTCTGAAGGACGCTGCCAACCGCAGCGCGCAGGACGCCATCGTTCGGCATTGCGATGACGCGGCCCTCCAAGCGGCCATTGACCAGGGCATCAAAGAGAAGCGCAACGTTTACGTACCGCCGGGCTACTATCGTCTGTCACGCAGCGTGAATGTGCGCAATGCCAGCGGAATCACCGTTGAGGCATCCAGTCCCGAACACACGGTGCTCGACATCAGCGAGGGCGAAGGCGGGTGCATCAACCTGAGTGGCGGCACGGAGGTCAACCTGCGCAACTTCCGCATGGTGGGGCACACCGGTTTCGCCGACCGGGATATCGCCGGTTACTTCAACACCTCCGGTGCGCGAGGCATCTGGGGTTTTTATCTGAAGAGCTGTTGCGCCGTGACCATCGCCAACACGGAGCGCGTCCTCGTGGAGAACTGCCACGGCTCGCGCATGTCCTGCGAGTGCTTCGCCTCCGGTGGACGCAGTCGTGGCAGCCAGGAGGAGCCCAACCAGGCGTTCACCAAGTCCACGACCTATCTTCGCTGTTCGGCGACGGACTGCGGACGCAACGGCTTCAACGACTGGAATTGCGGCCCCGAGAATACCAGCGTGCTCTACTGCCGCATCGTGGACGTCGGCGGCTGTGCGTGGGAGAGCGCGTCGCGATTCGTCAAGTTCGTTGGGAACTACGTGCGGAACGCCGGGACCGTGGCCATCGGCAATCTCGGCGTCGACAATCGCGATGCGTCTTTCGAGCATCTCGGCTCGGGACAGCATATCGTGGCAGATAACGTCTTCGAGAGCACCGTGCCCTACGGTGGTTGCGCGATACGCACCGCTCGCGGCGCAACCCAGGTCATCATCAGAAACAACCTATTCATTAACTTTGGCTCATCCGCGGTCGAAGCCTCCGCCATGGTGGGTCCGAACGAATATCCCTCGGCCAACACAACCATTACGGGAAACATCTTCGACATGTCCTACGGATCCGTAGGAACCGCGATCGGCCCTGCGAGCGCCGCCCGGACGGCCATTCATGTCAGCGCCTCCGACACGATAGTCAGCGACAACCAGATTTACGTCCGGGGAACGTGTGACCCGAAAGTCACTGCAATCAGACTCACCGAACCGGTGACGAACGTTGCAGTGCACGACAACCTGATTCAGAACTGCGGATTTGGTCTGATCACCGGTCGCGCACAGTCGCGTGTGGGTGAAGTTCCCGACGCGAAGGCTTTCATACCGAGTTTGAGAACAACGCCTCTTGATCTGCAGAATCCGCAGCAGTGCCAGGGATGGAATCTGGTGTGGCTGAGTGGCGGCAAGCCGGCCGGCGTGTCCGTGATTGAGGGCTTCGATCCCAAGACATGGCGCTTCTCTCTGAAGGAACCGCGTGACGTGAAAGTCGGTGACGCCTTTGAACTCTTCCCCAACCATGGCGCAAACTGGAACCTTCACAGCAACACGATCACCGGCTGCCTGAACCCTGTGGTGTTCGACTCCTGCGGCAGCGAGTCTTCCCTGTTCAGAGACAACACAGTCACCCGCGGGGATACAGCCGGAGTCCCCAAAGCCGTGGTCATTGGCGGACGGCTCACCCTCATCGGCAACCATTTTTCCGGGTTCGACGAGACGGGGAGTTCGGTGCTGATGCTGCAACCCGATCGGTTTGGGACACCGATTCACAACCTCCTGCGGGACAACAGATTCGAGAATTGCTCGAACGTGGTTGGGGAGAGCGAGAAGGGCTTGTGGCAGGCCTGCTCTGCGGAGGGGAATCTGTTCGTCAACTGTGGATCAACGCCAAAATAGGAGGCATCAGACTTGAAAAGGGACTTGGCTTGCGCTCTGCTCATCGCTTTAGTCGTTTGGGTGTCCACCACTGAAACCTGCCGGGGAGAAGACCAGATGAACACACAGATGCGGGCTATCAAGTACGGTGACAACGTTTACCTGCGCAGCGTGTTCTCCCCGCAAGAAGACCTGCTCATCCGGGTCGGAAAAGGAACAAATCGCCAGATCAACTTCGCCAACGTCTGGCTCGTGACAAATTCGTCGGGGATGAGCGAGAAGGAACTCACGGGGGGTAGGTTGATCCACGGCAACGGCGATGACTCCACCCCCTGGAATATCAACGGGACGTACATCGGCGGGAACCACGGGGGCGCCGCCGTGCAGGAGTTGACCTGCAAAGGGCACGGTCTAACTACCGCCGACCTGGGCAGCGAATGGAGCGACGCGGCTGGTGTCAGGTTCTTTCTCATCAAGGTTGTGGACGCGGACAGGCTGTGGTTCCTGTCGCAGAACATGGGCAAGCCCGACCTCTGGCAGTTTCGAACTAACCTGTCGGGGAGCGCCCTAACACGGAAGGCGCCTCCCGCGTCTCTTGCGTTCACCGGCAGCCACGTCGCGCAACTGGTGCCCGCGTGCCGAATCGCCAGGCAGGACTACCTCGTCAACGGCAAGACTCCTTTGGAGGATGGCAAAGAGGTATCCTGCGACCACTTCGACATCGTTGAAGAATACGACATCATCAATCCGGCTTCACTTCTGGAGGACGTCATCGCGCACCCCGGGGTGCAGCGTGGCTTCACTGCCGACCATCTGCAGGCAGTGATTCGCAACCACATTGTCTATCGCTTCTATCCCAACGGTGCCAATGTGATCCATTTCACCGCTGAAGCCCTGCAACCGTTCAATGTGGGGTATATGGGCTTCATCCAGTCGGCGCCGTTGAGCAAAGGGGCTTTCACGACGCACGAATACTACATCCCGAAGACAATCCCGTTTCAGCAGGACGGGATATCCTATGACTTCCGCTCGATCCAGGATTATTCCTTCAAGCTGCCCTCACCGTTGCTCTTCAAGACTACCAACAACAACCTCGAAGACGCCGGGAACTTGCCGGACCGGTTCATCCAATTCCTCGGACGGAAGGAAAACGATCACACGGTGCGGGAGGTCGGCTACGCGCTGGGCTACTCGCCGGTGCGTGGACTGACGCAACCGGCGGAACGAGCGAAGAACGTTGCATCATCTCTGATGCTCTACACTTCCAGCAAGACCTACCCGTCGGCGATTGACTCGAAGATGGGACCTCTGATACCGGCAGGTAAGCAGTTCCACTGCGTGGCCTATCGTCAGTACTTCAACGCTGCAGCACTGAAGAATGCGACCGCCTTCTACTATCACGAAGAAGACGGCGACACGATTGTGTATGCCGACTACCACAAACCGGTTGAGAAGGACGTGCTGCAACTCCCTGTCAGGCTGACCGGGAAGACCATCTCCGTGGTGGAAAAGACGCCATCGTTGACTTTGCATACGACGAAATCCGTTCCTGCCAGCGGGCTGGTTGTGTCGGTTGAAGGGAACTACGGATATGCAGTGCTCGTGATACGGTGAGCCTTCAGCCGTGCTGCGAGACAACAGCTTTGAGTACTGCACCAACGTGACAGGGGAGAGCGAAAAGGGCCTGTGGCAAGCCCGTGCGGCGGAGGGGAACCAGTTCGTCAACTGCGGCACAGCGCCGAACTGAGGACGCGCGCTGTCGTTTACTCTCCGCTGAGGTTCCCACCGCTCTTATTGCGCGATAGGGGTCTAACGTGCAGTAATGCTTCCGCTTATTGCAGAGAGTGAAACAAGATCCCTTCCTCGACGGCAATGGCAGGTTGGGGCGTCTGCTCATTGCGCTACTGTTGTGTCACGAAAAAGTTCTGCGAGAGCCGATGCTCTATCTCAGTCTCCACTTCAAACAACACCGGCAACAATACTACGAGCTTCTGCAAACAGTGCGAACGGAGGGGGATTGGGAACGATGGGTGGAGTTCTTCGTTGAGGCGATTCGCGAGACGGCGCAACAAGCAGTCGTAACGGCGCATCAGCTATCTGCCCTGATTCGTGAGAACCGGGAGAAGACGCAATCCCTCGGTCGTGTTGCGGGTTCGGCGCTACAGGTATTGGATATGCTGGCAAAAAGACCCGTGCTCTCCATCCCCGCTACACGAACGATGACCGGTTTGTCGCCGCACACAATCACGAAGGTATTCCTCGCGCTTGAGGAGATGGGACTGGTGAAAGAACTCGCCGGTCAGAAGCGCAACCGGCTGTTCTGTTATGACCGCTACCTGCACGTGCTGTCGGAGGGGACGGAGCCGCTGCAATGAGCAAGCAGACCCCCAGCGTATTCAAGGACAAGGATTCAGCATTCCACCCACGGGATTAGTGGCGCGGGGGTAGACTGTGCGGGAGAAACGACGTCATGCAACCGGGAGCGGCGTGACAAAGTCATCTCGCATCCGAAACGCGGCAGATGAACCGTTCTCGACGAGCCGGTCGAGTAGGAAGATGACGGCCTCCCGGAGGTCGCAATGACGCTTAAGTTCCAAGGGCCTTCCGTAGACGTGTCGCTGGAGCAGGACTTCGAGCAGGAAGACGGTATTCCCTTTCCTCATCATTTGGTGGGGCGCCCCCTGCTGTAGACGCTTCGCGATGCGGATGAAAGCATCGGGAAGCGATTGGTCGCCGACATGGTAAAGGAAACGAAGGTAGTCGTCCAATACCGTCGAAGACGGCGGCAAATCCTCGAACAACGCATGGATGTGCCCCGCATGCCCCTCCAAGCTTCGCCAATGGCGGGCATCCTCCTTCCACCACGATCCGAGAAAAATGGCCGACATCATCTCGCCACCACTGGCGTGTTCATCATCGATTTCTGCAAGCCATGCTGCATTTCGTACCCTGTCCGCAAACAAGTCCCAAAGTAACCAGAACTGCGTCGTATTCGGTTGGCGGTCTTCGATACCGATCAGCCCCAATAGGATCCAATGGACTTTGTTTGGATGCAGATCGATGGCATCGACGATGGGCTTGACAATCGTTGTAGCGTCCACAGTCGTGGTCCGCAGTAGGAAATTCTGCAGCAAGTCAGTCAGCATCACCTCCGTCTTGTTATTCCGTTCGGGCTCACGCTCGTGCTGCCAACGACGGCGACTGCTATCCGCATCCCACCATCCGACGAGTGTGCGTGCCAGCCGTGCAAATCCCGCGATCGCTGCGGCATCAGTCGGCACATCCCCCAGGATCGCAAGGATACGTCCGTTGGCCTCTGCCCCGAACCATCGGGTTGGATCGAATGTCTGGTGTGCTTCGTCGGAGATGCCATCACTCTCACGAAAACGCTGGCGAATGGTGAATGCTACCTCCGCCTCGATCTCGTCGACGTGTCGGCGACCATGGAATGGTCGGATGCTCTCCGCGTCTACCAATTGCTGTACCATGGTCGCCTCGCTGGCGAGAGCATTGATGCAGCGCAAGGTCAACTCCCGGTCGATTTCCCAAAGGTTCCCGCCGATGCCCGACGCCGCATACTGGCGAACCTCGTCGATCGGATGAGTCAATGCCACCACGAGCATCTGGCACACCCGGGTCCGTCGCACCTCAGAGAGTGGCTTTCCGATAAGCGGTGGCACCACCCATGCGAACGGCCGGTCTGGATACGCGTCGAACCGTTGTATGCGCGCAGATTGGTTCCAATGATCTCCTTGCCTTTGGATCTCCGAGCAGACAACGTCCACACACCATTCCCGTTCATCACCAGACATTTCATCCCAATGATCGCGAACGCAGATGACCGCAACGAACCCCGGTCCTCCTCCGTGCAAATTGTGCCCCTGGCTATCACCATCCAGCATACTGGGAGTTCGGGCTTCTCGCAGCTTCTCCCGCCACAGCGCAGGATCGTATCTCATGGGCTCATCACGATTGAAGGCTTTCAATCCCCACATCAAAAGGCCCAACTTGGCATTCACGGACTGCAAGTGCGCCGCGCTTTGGTCCATCATCTCCTTTACGTCTGGTTCAGGCTCCTTCAAGTCGAGACGAACAAGCTGTCGACCGTCATCGGAAGTCGTTTCGAACTCGGGAATGACAGGCGCTTCAGCTTCATCTTCGGCAACCGTGTATTGCCGCAAGTCCATTCGATGCATCGCGAGCCGCCAGAGGCGATCATCTTTTTCCTGTTCCTCCACCGCTTTCATCTCCTCGCGATGTCGGTCCAAAATCTCATGCACGCGAGGGGCGAGCGGCCCCAACTGCAGGTTGGTAATCGCCGTCTCAAGATCGTGATGCCGGTGAGGACGTGCATTCGCATCCCTCCGTTCCTCCACGTAAACCTGGTTCTCGGCGTCAAATCGGGACATCAGACCAAACATCTCGGAATGTACATGGGACTCACTCGCGAGCCGGTGTCGGTCAAGCAGGATGCAGAGCGGTGATCGAAGCAGGACCAAGAGCGTCTCGCCGGACGCGTGAGGAAACGCGGTGGCGACGCTCGCCACGACTGCGGTGAGCGCGGCAGAGCTGCTCGATTGGAGGATGTGCAGCAATACTGTGTCCAACTCGCGCGGACGCGCCTCCCCAAGTTCCAGCAGCCAGCGCTCCAGCGCCGTGAGGAGAGACTAAAGGACATAGGGGCCGACCGAAGTCCCTCGGTACAGGTTCCACAGCCGGTCGTTGCACCACTGCCTCCGAGACGTGCCGTCCGCGAACGTCAGCGTCAACTCGAAGGGCGGTTCAACGTATTCCTCATCCCGCACCCTCGGATGCGCGTACCATTCTGCGCTATGGTTGAAAACCGCAATGATGAAAGCTAATCCCTCACGCGGATGATACCTCAGGAGTGGAAGAAAGGGTCCGAGGAGTGCGCTCGCGGGGAAGAAGCCGTGGCTCCTGCCATGCTTTATCCCGAAGAGAGTTTCGAGATCCATTGAACCCAAGTTACCCCATTCGTTCTGAAGTTCGGTTTCTGAGCACAGCAGGTAATCGGTGGCCGCCGACGCAACGACCTCGGGCATGTCCCTGGTCGCTGGCATGCCTTCCAGACCTCCAAGGATGACCTCGCGGAAGTCCTCCGCCGCGCGATCTCGCTCCTCGTCATCGCGGCTTCCGTGCAAAAGGGCGGCGAAGCGCCGGCGGTCCGAATTTGGGATCTTGGCGACCACTCGCAGCGCGCGCTTCCGTTCGTCGTCTGACCGGTAGTCATTGAAGCCCGGCAGGGGCCAATGTGCGATCGTCGCGACGGATTCTGCCCCCTCCGGGTACGGGACCTGCCAGGAGACTCCTTGAGCCCAATCCTCGATGAACCCCAAGAGTAAGGAGCGATCTCCTTGGGCGAATGACTGAATATGTGTTTGCACCATCTCCAGGACACACGCCCACGCTGGTCCGTCCGGCACATTGAACAACGACGCGTGGGCTGCCAATGCTTCCAGCGAGGCAGGCGTGGTCACGCACGCGACCCGCAGCAGATGGATCACACGCCGGAGAAGCTGCATATCGTTCGTGAAGAGTTCTGCACTATGCCTCTCCGGGAATGCAGCCGAGGACGGTGAACGCAGGAGGGATACGAGCGTATCGTCACGAAAATGGGCAGGCAGTCCACTCTCACGCACGATGGCCTGGAACAACTCGTCCGAGGCCCCCGGATCTCGCTCCACGAGTTCAGCCACCCACTTGCGGTACGTCCGGCGCACCGCAGGATGCGTACCAATCGCGGCGGAAAGCTCTCTGACCGAGCCCTCGTGCCTCGCATATTGCTCGTCAATCCACTGAAGAATCGCCCAATCCTCGAGCACATCGTGGGCAGGAGCCACAAGGATGTTACTATGTGGGGAGGAGACGATGAGGGAGTCGCGTTGAAGGCCACCAACGACTTCTGGATCGAGGTCATCACAAGCGGCGTACAAGGTGAGCGCCCGCGCCCGTCGCAATGCAATCTGCACGAACGCTTCCTCCCGCCGACGCGGCATCCCGCCAGCGGAATGGTGATCGACCCGAACGATCTCCCGCCAGAAGAGTGTCCGGAATTCCCGCTCGCATTGGGGTAGCGGGCGCTCCTGCGACCATGGGATTTGCAGGGCCTTATCGATGACATAGGGGTTGCGCAGAAGCCCGCGCAGTGCAGCATTCGCGAGCGGGAGCGCCAACGTCGGGTGAGCGTCGCTGACCTCCTGCAACTCCCCGTCATCCAGTGGAGGCACCGTGACGACGGAATGGCCGACTCTCGCGGACTCCAATATGCAAGCGCGGACGAGGTCGGCTGAGTAGTCGCGGCACGTTAGGACGAGCCGCCAACTCGTGTCTCTTGCCACGAGCGTCAATAGATCAGTGAAGGCATCGCGGGTGGACGCTTCGAGAAGCCGTTCCACACTTTCAACGAGCAGCACCTTCCGCCCCTGGGCCGACAGTATTGCCCCGAGCATGTGTGCGTTGGATGGGATCTGGCTCCTCTGGAGAGTCTCATCGAAATGCCGAGCGGCGAATTCTTCCGCTCGGAAGCAGAACGCGAAGTGATCAGCGTCGAGGATGCCCACCGCGTCCTTCGCAATGCCCGACTTCCCGCTGCCCGCGGCTCCCGACATCAAGACGACCTGCGTTGATTCCATCTGCTCGATGACCTGGTGCACCAGTCGGCCGCGCGCTAGGTGAAGGTCCTTCCCGATCGTGGAACGAATACCGTCAAGGATGAGCACTGAGTGGTCGCTGAGCGCCCGCAAGGCGCGCTGTTCCGTCCCGCCGACGGGGGTATGGCGTCGGCGCACCGCTTCGGGCAGATCGTCCAGCCGGAAACTGCGTGCTTCCGGCATCCCTTCGCCTACCTCGCGGAGCAAAGCGTTCCACGAGGCTTCCGCTGCGCCGAGCGCGTCCTGCTCACCTGTCGTGTGGGCGAGGAGGGTCTTGATCATCGCTTCCGTCTGTCGCGTCGAACTGCTCAAGTCCAGGCTCAGGACATGCAAAACGCGGAGGAACGGCCAGACCTCAGCCGCGGAGACGTTTCTCCCCTCGGTCTTACCAATGATCGTTCGGATCGCGTCACAGTAGTGGACGGACTTGGCGCTAACGAACCCGGGAGTGGCCAATCGACGCTCGAACTCGGCCCCATCACGGGAGGCCCGGGAGCAGTCAAGTAGCCCGGAGAAGTGTTCGAGCAGGACGTTCGTCCCTCGCAGCGTGACCAGGGCGAAGCGATCGGCGGCAAGCGAGAACTGCCGAGGGTTCTTGAAGTCCTTCCAGAAATCCTGCACCGCCTTCTTGCACTCGGCATCAGTCGCGGTAACGGTGAACGTCCGCTTGACTTGACCGGCCAGCTTCCGGCGGTCCCCCGAGCCGTTTTGGCCGACGATCAGGAAATCGTCGGTGTGCCAGCCGAGGTGCTCGGTCTGCAGATGGACTTCAACCAGCACGCAGTCGTGCAGGATCGGCGGGATGCCCCGCACAAGGAGTTGGGCGAGCCAGTAGGCATCGGCATGCTGCTCGAAGAAGGTGCCCGCCTCCCCAGTGGAGGCGGGACTTGAGACGCGGCCTGAATTCGATGTACCCGCCGTATGGCTGGGGCTCGCGTGCCGGACCATTTCTTCGGCTGTCTTAGACATAGCGATTAGTTCTACCATAGGAATTTATGACGCGTTTTTCGGCATCAAAGTGGTCAAAAGCCCAATAATGACAGGCATTCTCGGGGTATAGATTTTTCCAACGGATGTAGAAGGATCGTTAAGTAGCGCCCCTGCCACCCGTCACAAGGTCGCCGAAGGCGTTAGTCCTTTCTACCAGAGACATCGGAGATGTACGTGAGAAAGATCAGGCCGAGAACGACATGATTGTCTTCCGCCGCGTCCACGCTGTCACGCAAGGCATCGGCCCTCTGCCAGAGTTGGGACTCGAAACGGGCTGTGGGCGGAGTGGCGTTCCCCGTCTCCGAGTTGTCGCTTCGCTTTGCCAATGCCTACCGAATCCGTCCATCAAGTAGGGGAGTGTTCTGGAGTTGTATCATAAGGAACCCAGTGCATCCTTTCGTAAATTCTTCGACATTAGACGCCGGATCGCTTCAGCGTCCGGTAGCTCACACAACTGACTACCGAGCGCCAAGAAAGGACCTCTTTTCTCCCCTTTCAACCCG
>MNXM01000174.1 GCA_001872605.1 Armatimonadetes bacterium CG2_30_59_28
TCCTGCAACCATGACCGGACAATTCTGGCGGCTGAAGGAGACCAACGTTGCTACGAAGGATTCGACGCTCTTTGCGGGGTTGCCGCTGGAAAATCTCCCCGGCTTTCCGCTGTACGACTGGAAGGTGAAAGACGGAGCGCAGGTGGTGGCGACCGAGAGCAACCGCCCGCTCGTCGTGACCGGCAGTTTTGGCGAGGGGCGCACCGTTCTGCTGGGATGGGATGGCACGTTGACCCCGGCGCCCAGCGCCGCGCCGCGGCTGCAGTTTGAGCAGGGGCTGGCGATGACTCTGCGCGCGATCACGTATGCTGCGAAAAAGGAACCGCCGGTGCAAGTTGAGCCGCAGCCGAGCACGCTTGCGGCAGGGAAAGGCGGCGAGGTAGTTGTCCGCACTTCGGGCGCGGCGAAGCTGCACTGCGTTCTGCGGGAGGCATCCTTTGATGCTGTTACCGAAACCGTCGTTTCGGGGCGCGGTGGCGATGATCGTGTGACGCTTCCCTCGCTGCCTTCCGGCAAATACTGGCTGGAAGTGATTGCACGCGACGACAAGGGCGCGTCGCTGGGATGGGGCAGCGCGGCGATGCAAGTTGAGGGAGACGCCAAGGTTACAGTGAAGACCGACAAAGACGTTTATCGCCAGGGCGAAACCGTCAGAGTTACAGCCTCGGTTGAAGGCGCGGTCGCCAATCCGATGGTGCAGATGCGCATCGAGGACGCGGCGGGTCGGCTACTTGCGGAGGGTGTCGCTCAAAAGATGGGTGAGCACTACACCTTCAACTACAAGATCGCCGACGCGCGCGTTGCCCCGCATACAGTGACGGCGACCTTGTTGGATGGCAAGAATGCGCTGGGGCGTGAGCGAGTGCAGTTCTTCGTGCCCAACAACACCTGGGACGATTACCACAACATGTTGTGGCCGCAGCGCGTCGAAGAGATGAATGTGCAGATGCGCGACATCGGTGGATTAACCGCGGTCATGGAATCGTGGGCGCGTGACGAGATGAGCCGAGACGGCGCGAAGGTGGGTATCGTTCCCTGCCACATGAACGAGGGGGTGCTCAATCCCGGTCTTATGCAGACCGATCCGGTTAAAGGCGAAACCGAACAGGACAACAACCTGAAGGGCGCCATCGAGGTGGCGCGCAAGTATGGCTCGCTCGTGTGGGCGCAGCAGGACGAACGTCATCAGATGGGCGATCCGGGTATACCGAATGAGGAAGGACTGCGCCGGTATCGTGAATACCTGAAGGCGCAGTACGGCACGGTGGAGAAGCTGAATGCCTCGTGGGGAGCGAATCTGAAATCGTGGGACGAGGCACAACCCATGCTGACGAAGGAACTCACCCCTGAGACAAAGAACCTCGCTCCCTGGGTGGACTTGCGGCTGCACGTTGCCGACCAGTGTTTCAGGGCGGACAAGCGCCATGCCGACAGGGTCCGCGCTGCCTTCGGCAAGGAGACGCCCATCGGCATCGATGGCTTCACCAGCAGCGGGCACGTGATCCCGTTTGGTGGTGTGGACATCGGGCGACTGCTGGGAGAGGGCGTGTTCAACTTCTATTGCCCGTACGGTGACGATCTGATGATCGCCTCGATGTGCAAAGGACCGATGGTCAAATATATCGGGTGGGGGATGAGCCGCCGACAATACTTCGGTCAGCCGTGGCGCGACGCCTTCCGCGGTCACTGGGGCACGTTCCGCTTCTTTGGTCCCACATTCATCAGCCAGTTTGGGTGGATGCAGCCGGCGGGCCGCTGGATCGCCGAAGGAACAAAGGAACTCCGCGGCGGAGTCGGGAAGGCGCTGATGAAAGCCAAGCGTCAGAATGATCCCGTCGCCATCCTGTACAGTTATCCCTCGATGATCACCACCGCGGGCGCGGGCATCTGGGTCGAGAAAGGCAACGCTCACCTGATGTGGCGACCGGCCAACTGGAGCCGCGACGCCTGGGAGCAAATGCTACTGGCGTGCGGGAACTCCTTCGGGTATCTCACAGACAAGCAGGTTGAGCAGGGAGGACTGAAGGGACGCAAGCTGCTCATCATTCCGCACTTCATGGGCATCGCGTTGAGCGACGCGACCTGCGCGGCGATCAGGGAGTTTGTGAACGGTGGCGGCGTTGTGGTCGCGGATCTGGCCCCCGCGGTGTGTGACGAACACGGTCGGTTGCGCGACAAGGGCGGACTGGATGATCTCTTCGGTTGCACGCGGGAGACGTTTGCCTACCAGCAGCGCGCGTCGGACTACCTCGTCGGCGTGACGGAGAGCGACGCGCTGGTGCCTCGCAACGCGTGGTACGTCGGCGAGTGGTACGAGAAGAATCTGAAAGTCACGGATGGGAAGCCGCTGGGCAAACACTGGTTCCAGGACATTCCGGCGATGGTGGTGAAGGACACGGGGAAAGGCCGCGCGCTGCTGCTGAACTTCCTGCACACCTCGATGGTGCGACGCAACGGCGAGCCGGAGGACGACGACATTCGGCTGATCGAGCTTCTCCTCAAGGAGGCAGGTGTCACGCCACAAGCGAGAACCGAGACGGACTATGGGAAGCAGGAGCGTTTCTGCGAGATCAACACTTTGCGCGATGGAGCCATCGAGTACGTCGGAGCGTACGCGTGGAAGATGCCGACGGAAGACCCGGCGAAGATGGTGATCCGCTTCCCGTCCTCGCGCAACACGTATGACGTGCGCGGCGGCAAGTTCTTGGGCAAGGTCGACCGTGCGCCGTTGCCTCTGCGCGCGCAGGAAGCCGCGCTGTTTGCGAGGCTCGACTACGAGGTGACCGGTGTCAACGGTACAGCGACTTCGGCAAACCGAGGGGACGCGGTGACGGTAGCAGTGAATCTCGCAACGTCCGCCAAACCGGGTCGCCACGTTGTCAACGTCGAAGTCACCGATCCCGAGGGCAAACGCAACTACTTCTACTCACGCAACGTGGAGTTGTTAGACGGAAAGTGGTCCGGACGAATCCACACCGCTCTGAATGACGCGAAGGGCAACTGGAGCATCGTCGTGCGCGAAGCCATCAGTGGGAAGACGGCAAAGGTAAGTTTCCGATTGAGGTGATTCGTTTGCGGACAGCCGTTTTGACCTTGACGCTGCTACTGGTCGGGAGTGGAATCGCTTGCGCTCAGGTCGCCATGTTCGATTTCGAGAAGAGCGAGCACGGCTTCACCCGAGTCGACGGGGCTGGCACGGTGGAGCGCGTCACTGAGTCGCCTCTCGCTGGCGTTGCTTCATTGAAGCTGACCGTCAGTGACAACGCTCCGAACTTCCAGGTCGTGTCTCCCGAATTCACGGTGGAGCCGTGGATGATCTACGGATTGACGTGGCAGCGGCGCGCCGGGCGCGGCGCATATCCCGACCTTCAAGTCGAGCTGAAACAGGGAGACAGGTGGATCAACACACGACCGGTGGAGGAGGGGAGCGTGTTCGTCTGGGGGACGACACCCGGTAGTGAGACGGCTCGAATCAGGCTGATTGTTCGCGTTCCCGGCCCGGCGATCGATCGCAGCGTCACCGTCGACGACATTGTCGTCCGCGAGCATCGCCCCATTGTGAAGGAAAGCGGCCCCAACTTGTATTGGGACGGTTCCTTCGAGTTGGGAGCGGCAGCGCCTCCCGCGGGATGGTCCTTCTGGGTGAAGCAACCAGACAAGACAGAACTCGTGGGAGAGAATCCCCGCACCGGGAAGCGGTGTTTCCGCATCACCGGCGACGGCCCGTACCCCGTTCTCCCGTCTGTCCCGATGAAGCCGTATCGCTTCTACCGACTCACCTTCTGGGTGCGCGGGAAGGGGGTCATCCATCCTGGGATGCACAAGCTCGCGCCAAAGGACTGGGACAGTATGCGCATCGACACTTCCATCCGTGTTGCCTGGGCTGGAGCGAGTGTGGACACGGTGCAACTCAAGCAGGACGAATGGCAGCAAGTGGAATACCTCACTCCGTGTGAGTCGGATCGAGTGGTGTGGTTCCAGCCGTACTTCGTGTTGCGTGGGGAGTACGTGGACGTGGATGATGTGGAGATGAAATCATTGACTGAATAGCGGAAAGGAATCAAACATTGGACCTGTCCAAACAAAACGACCGAAGAAGACAACTGATCGAGAAGCTCTGTCGCTACGCGATGGAATATTACGCTCAGGGCGGATCGTTCCACGGCCCGTTCACACAACCGGATGAGCGGGACCGATTCCGCATGGCCGCGGTGCTGATGGAACACGGCGGTGAGCGAGAGTTCGCGCTGGCGGAAACGCTCGTGCGGGGAACGTTCGGCGGCCCGGCAAATGACTACACCAGGCTCTCTCCCGAAGAGAACATTGTTGATATCGAGCGGGGCGACGTGCGCGACTGGAACATCTTTCAGAGCAACATCGCCACCATTATGCTTGCGAAGCACCGGAGTCGCTACTGTTCAGACGTTCGAGAGAAGCTGGAGAGGATCACGCGGCGCAACCTGTCTCGCATCGCTGGCAGTGGACAGCCGGATTATATCTTCCACGGCGCCAATGACAACATGCCGTCCCACGCCACTGCCGGGTTGATCATCGGTGGGCAGATGCTGGGTGATGAGCAGGGCGTCCGGGACGGCGTGTTTCGGCTGAAGCTGTTCACGGAAATGCTTTCACGTCGCGGATTGTGTGCGGAGTTCGCCAGTGGAACCTACACGCCTATCACCATTAGCGGTATGGCGGAGATCGTCGAGCTTGCCGACGACGCCGACATTCGTGAGATGGCGTTAACGATCGAACACCAACTCTGGGCGGACGTGGTGTGCCACTACCATCCCGGTTCCGGGAAGGCTGCGGGGCCGCAGACGCGTGCGTACACGGTAAACACCATTGGTCATCTCGATTGCATCATGACACTGCTGTGGATGGTAACCGGCGAGCCGGATTTCTGCGACCCGATTCGTGACCTCATCACCATGCAGCCGAAACAGGTTACTCACTTCGATGGCGACGCGTTCAAGTCGGGGCTCGAGTTCATCTACCCGATGACGGCAGAGTTCCACTTCCCCGAACACCTCGCCGACCTGCTGACTGACCGTCACTACCCGTTTCGCTTCTTCGGATCGGCGGAGCATTTCGCGCGATGGCCGAGTATTGGCGGGAGGGACGTTCACTCCGCGGTTTACCAGACGGAAGACTATTCTCTCGCCACCTCTGACCACGGATTCGGCGTGGGCAACCAGTCGGAGAAAATCCGCATCGCCTATCGGCGCGTCAAGGAGCCTCAATCGTTCAGAGACACGGGAGTTCTCTACGCGCGTTACCTTTACAACGATGAGATTCCCGGAGAGCTGGCGCACCAGGATGGCTGTGCCCCCGGTGAGAAGGGGTTGCTCGCAGACCATTCCCTTGGTCGGGCACTCCAGTATGATAACTCGGCTTTGTTCCTCACGCGCGGCGAAAATGACACCATCCCTCTGCCGGGAATGTTTCACCTGCTGCGCCAGTGCGTGATTCTGCCAGCCCACTACCATGATGTTGAATCAGCGTGGATAGGAGCTATGCGGACCGACGGCTTCTGTGGTAGCAGTGCAGAGACCAAGCCGGTCTTCCTTGATCTGGGCAGGTTGTACGTTGCGCTCTATCCTCTCGTCATGACCAATCACGGCAGGACGGATCTGATTCGGCTGGAACGGGTAGGTGACTACAACGTGGTCTCCTTCATCAACTATGAAGGCGCGCCGCGTCAGTTCGATACCGTGGAATTGATGGGAACCTTCAATGGGTTCTTCGCCACGGTCTCCGGCCCGGAGGAATCGGGTAGCTTCGAGGAGTTTCGCGCCGGATGGAAGCTGGACCTGGTGGAAGACTGGTGGTTCGCAAACAACCGCCGGACGCGGGTGATCTTCGAGGGGACGGAGTTGCTCCTCAACTGGTGTGCGCCGGCGGACACGGTGCGCTCAGCCACTATCAACGGTCAGGAACCGGTGTCCCTCAAGCTCTGGGCAACAGGGCTACACGACCAGAACTTGCCTCTGCTCACCGGCACATATAAACCTATGCCGGAAGTGCTGCACCTCGATTCTCTCCAAGTCGCGTGGTATCCGCAGATGACTTGGCAGATTGGGGAACGCCGGACGACAGGCTGAAGTCTCATTCCGCCGGAGACGACTGACGATTGCCGGATAACCGGATAACCACTGCTGTCGCAGGGATGGACGCAGCAGCAGCGCTGATGATGAACACCATTGTTGCGCCCCAGCCAATCACTGCTCCGGCCATCAGTGTGCCGGTGGCCATTCCGAGGCTCCAGCAGAAGTGTGTCAGGCTCATCAGTTGTCCCTTCTCCTCCTCCTGTGAGCAATCGTTCACCAGCCCCGGAATGATGGTCGACAACGACCAAGCAACCGAAGCATTCGTGATCCCGAAGACGTAGAAGGCGGTCACCGACTTCGCGGATGCTGCAAGCGCAAGGACGGAAAGTGGTATCGCAACGCTGCTGATGATCAGCGGCCATCGCCTCCCAAAGCGGTCGCAAAGCCGACCCGTTACGATCTGAAAACACATGGCTGAGACGAGATACAGCGTCTGGTAGGTCGCGGGCACGCGAGGGTCGTAGTCACTCAACCGGGCGAGAATAAGGGGAACTGCGAAACTCATTGATCCCCAGCAGAACGTTGGGAAGAAGCGAATCCCCAACAGAAGCCGTATCTCGCGGCGGGAGAGCAGCCGCCGGAACCCCTGCAGTCTCCAGATATTCCCACGGGCGGTTTCGCCATGGAGTGGAATCGAGGGGAGAAATGCCAGCGTACACAGCACGGCGAGTAGGGCAAGCACGGCGAGGGATTGTCCCATCGTGGTATATCCGTGGCTTTTCGCAACGAGTCCCGCCGCGCGGCTGCCGAGGGCGTTGCCCAGGTTGTGTCCAATGAAGAAGATGGCGGTTCCGATACCGAAATGCGATTTCGCGACCGACCCCATCAGGTAGGTGTGCGAACCGGTGGCTTGAACACCGGAAGTCAAGCCGGAATACAGGCAGAGAGCCCAAAGCGCCGCGGGCGAATGAGCAACAAACAACAGCCCCGCCGTCACCGCGCCGGTGGTCCCCAGAACGAGCGTGAGCTTCCGCCCGAGGCTGTCACAGACGACCCCCGCCGGTATTGCCGCCAGCCCACCCAACAGGAAGAACATCATCCGCAGATTAGCGGCGAACAGAGGGCTGCGTCCGAGCTCCCCCTCCACGTACGCGGGGAAGAGCGGGATCACCGCCGAAGAGGAAACCCCGCTCAGAAGTAGAACTATCCAGAGAATCGCAAAGCGACGGTTGAAGAGTGGGTGCAATGGACACCTGGCTTTGATCTCGAATAGGTGACAGAATAGCGCCCATCTGCCGCACAGTCAAACGGTATTCCGCAGCAGGTCGACAACACCACGGAGCTGGACTGTTACGGCCACTTGGCTCTTGTGCGCGAGCGGCCCCTACGCGCTGACCCCTCCCATTCTCCCCTTTCATCTGCTAAACTATGCCTTCATCAATTGTGGAGGGTACTTGAATGTCGAGCGATCAGGTTGGCGCAATTATTGAGTGCGGTCCTTCGGACTGGCAGATCATACAACAGAATGGTGAAGGCGTGGGAAGCATCGAGCTGCGGGGTCGCTGGGTGCATCCTGAACCGGGCGTCGTGCACGGCGGGTATGGCGCAAACCCGGACACCGTGCCCGCAGACATGGAACGCTTCCTGCCGATGGTGGGGTTTTATGGAGTGGCGATACGTGAAAAGTGATGAGGGATGAATGATCAGAGATGACAGAGCGAGTTAACCGGTTATCTCGCCATCCTTCGCCCCATTCCCCAATTACCCAGTTACCCTCGATGCGCGTACCACGCGTCGGCGGCGTCGCGGTATTGCTCCCACACGTCTCTCGGGATGCGTTCGAGAGGGTGAGGGCGAGCTCCTGTAAGTTGGTCGTCGGGGATGTCCGCGTGAATCCAGCCGGTGGTGAATAATCCTGCCTCGGCAAGCGGATAGCCATTCGGGTCGAGGATGTAGGAATCGCCGTATCCTGCGCCCACGTGGGTTCCCATCTTGCGGAGTTCCACCGTGACGCTGTTGGCGCGCACGAAGTGGCAGTCGTTCTCGCGGGCGCGGGCGATGTGGTCGGAGCGCACTTTGCGGCGGTGCGTCTCCACGCCAGCAAACGCGATGTAGTTGTAATGCGGCGAGAATATCGCACGCGCCCCCTGCATCGCCATCAGCCGACTGGGTTGGATGAACCCTCCGTCTGCACAAATCACGACCCCGAAGCAAACGCCATTGGCCGTGAACACTCCGAAATCTCGTCCCTGGCCGAATGCCGCGGCTTCGTACTCGGATCCGCAGAAGGCTTTGCTGTAAACGCCCAGCAACCTACCGCCCTGCATAACCGCGGCGCTGTTAAAGTGTTCGTCACCGCGTTTTTCGGAGAAGCCAACGATGGACACCATGTCGCCGTGACTGCACTGGTTCACGAAATCCTGGAACCACTCCGACTCCACTTCCACGCAAGACCGCAGCAGCAACTCGGTATCGTCGTACCCACTGAGGAACGACTCCGGGAAGCAGGCGAAACTCGCACCCAACTGGGTAGCGTGCTTCAGCTCCTCCACAACGACTCTTGCGTTGGCTTCATTCTCTCCCGGCACAGCCGGCCCCTGGTATGCGGCAACGATCATGTGCGTGATCCCTTCCCTACAACTCGACGATTCGCTTCCCGTCCGAGGACGCGGCGACCGCTTCGATAAGCGCCAGCGTCTTCAGGTTCTCGTGTCCGCCGAAGGACGGTTCATCTCCCGTCTCGATGTACTTACGGAAGCCGTCCAGCAACTGAGTTTCCGGGGGCGCAACGTCGTCGAGAGGGATTTGCCCCACCTCAGGTTTGCCGGCGCGTGACACCTCGATATGATCTCCTGCGTCGCGGAGGGAGCCTTCGGTGCATTCGATCCGCACGTCCGAACCACTGGCATGCGAGACGAACGTGCAGAGATAGGTGCATATCGCTCCATTCTCAAACTCGATCATTGCGTGGGTGCCGGATCCGTGCTGGTAAGGACTCCACGGTGGATTGTAGCTGTGACCGTAAACGCGAACGGCTTCGCAGTTGAAAAGAGCGCGCAAGGTGTCGAGGTCATGAACGCCACGCTCCCAAAGGTAGGAGTGGAGGACGTTGCCGGAGTGGTGGACGCCGGGCCGCCACCCGAACTTTGTCATGATTCCTCCCGTGACGCTGCCGTACGTTCCTTCGCGAACAAGTCGAGACAGAGTCATGCACCCGGCAAGGTGTCGCACGTTCTGTGCGGCGCACACCCTGACCTCTTTGGTGTCCGCCACGTCCATAATCTCCTGTGCTTCGGCGAGGTCCATCGTGAAGGGCTTTTCCACGAGTACGTGCTTTCCAGCTCTGACGGCTGCGAGACACTGGGCCGCGTGCAGATGCGGTGGAGTGATGACACACACCGCGTCCGCTTCGACTGTTTCCAGCGCCTTCTCCATCGTGAAGAAGCAGCGGTCCTCTCCCAGCCCTGTTGTCTCCCTCGCCGCCGTGAGGGCTTCCTCGCGGATGTCAACCAGGGCGACGGACTCGAGGTCGTCGCGTTTCTGAAAAGCGCTGATGGGCCATACTCCGCGGCCTCCGACTCCGACATGAATCACACGGATAGCCATACTTCATCTTCCTCCTGAGAATCAACTGGACAGGATGGATGGATTGAGCTGACCGGAGCCCCAATCCATCGCACAAGGATAGTCCCTGAATTGTGTGCAGTCAAGGCGGTGACGGGCTTCGATAGACCGAAACGCTTCAGCTCTTGAAGTCCGCACCCCGCACATCGTAGCAGTAAAGATTGTCCCCGTAGCGGAGATACAGCCGCCCGCCGATGACGACGGGGTATGCCCAGCTCTGCCCCTGTCCCGACACCGCGAACTGCCCGGTCTGCTGAAAGCCCTGCGGGGTGGCCTGCACGAGTCCGACCTGTCCGCCTCTCTCTGAGAAAGTGTACAGCATTCCATCGGCAAAACAGAGCGACCCTTTGCCGACGCCGCGAGCGTTCCACATTACGCGGCCCGTTCCCAACTCGAGGCAGCTCCAACCTTCGAGATGATTTCCGTAAATGTACCCGTCATGGATCACGTAACCGCCGTGGTGACAGATCATGTCTTTTGTTTCCCACAGCGGTTGGGCCTGAACGGTGCCGCCGACCGCTTGGAGGCGGACACAGGCCCCGCCGTTGTTGTAGCCGGTGGCTCCGAAGCAATACCCGTTGCTGTACACTGGTGAGGCGCACGCCGCGCCGCCCACGGCGCGGGCACAACGCCAGAGAAACCGTCCGTTCCGCGCGTCCGCAGCCACCATGCCGCCTTTCAGCATCTGAACGATCATCGGGAGGCCCTGAAATTCGACGGCGATGGCAGAAGCGTGGTGTGCGGTGTCGGCAAGACCGGTACTCCCCCATACAGGTTGTCCCGTCGCTTTGTTGAGCGCAACGATGCAGTTGCGCCCGCCCGGCGTGACGATCAGCAGATTCCCGTAGATGAGCGGCGACTCGCTGTATCCCCACTGTTCCTGCACTCCGCCGAAGTCCCGCTTCAGATCCACCTGCCACACGCCGGCGCCCGTGGGCGCGTCGTAACAGTTGAGCAAGCCTTGAGCGGAGAGCAGATACACGCGGCCGCTGTCGACGACGGGGCTGCCTCGAGAACCAGCAGGATTTGTGTTCCAGCTGGGCCCATGCCGAACTTGCCACTTCTTTTTGCCCATCGTGTCGAGCGCGGTCAACATGAGACTGTCGCCAATGTCTCCTGAGATGTAGACAGTCCCATTTGAGACGGCGACCGAAGAATAGCCGACCCCAATTCCAGTGGCTCGCCACCCCTGCGGTGGACCGCCCTGGGGCCAGGTTTTGAGCAAGCCAACATCAGGCGATTTCCCGTCGCGGTTTGGGCCGCGCCATTGCGTCCACTCCCCCGACTTTTCAGGGAGCGGAGATGTAGGAGTTGTGGGAGCGGGAACTGGTGGGGGAGTCGCCACACTGGTCTTCTGGAGATGTTTTTGCTCAACCCACCCCGTACGCGTTTGCCCACCGGCGTTAAACTCGACCCCCGCCCAGCTCTCGCGCACTTCCACCACGCGCACATGCTCGCCCTTCTTCAGTTGGGCAATAATCTCGTTGCCAATCAGGGCGGGAGCGGTGTCCGACACGACTACCGCGCTGTCTCCCGCCTTCAGTCCCGAGGACGATGTTTGGGCGAGGATGCTTCCGATATAGACGGTCGCCAGGGCCGTCACGGTGAAAGCTGTTGCGTGGAGCTTTGACATAGAGGATGGACCTCCCCTGGATGGTTTAACAGAATTCTATCACTGAAGATGAATGAAGGTGTATACTGTGCCTGAAATATCTTCAGAGTCTGGCAACTCAATTGCGTGAATTCGCTTCGAGTCTTGCGCAGACAGAAAGCAGGATTCTTGTGTACCCTCTATCTCCTCCCGCAGTGTATATCCATGAAGGCGTTATGTCGAACGACCTCTACCGCAGCCGGGCGGAAGGCGTGGTGTCAGCTCTCGAAACACCTGTCGAGCCGGTCGTATACCGTGACGCGGATGTTCCCGACTTGGTTCGGAACGGCATCTATGACAACCGCAAGCCGATGGGTTCTCTGGCTGAAGTGCGGGACCCGATCCTGCTTTTTGACACCTTTCGGTTCGACGGCAAAGAGCAGGAGCGGATGGACTGGACGGGGGAACAACTGAGAGATGCGGGAACGAACGCAGGACTGTCCCTCGTTGGGGGAGGGGCCTTCAATTGGGCGTGTTACAACCTTAAGGACGATCCATCGCGCAATGACAAGGTTTGTCGCCCATGTTGGAGAATCCACATGCAGCAGGGGTGCGTGCACCGGTGTCACTACTGCGGACTCGGTGGGTTGCTCGTCTCCATGGTCAATATCGAAGAGTACTGCGTTCAACTGGGTCGGTTGATGGTACGACATCCCTGGCAGTATACTTACTTGCTGGATGACGATGCCGACCCTCCATGCCTCGAACCGGAGCTGGGTTGCCTGGGTCCGCTTATCGAGTACTTTGGGACGCTGGAGAACCGTTACGTGATCATTCACACGAAGACCTGGAACACCGAGTGGATGCGTTATCTCCAGCACAATGGCAATACCATCATCGTGTGGAGCATCAGCGGAGATTCACAAAGTAGAGCGCTTGAGGCAAAGACGGGAACGACCCAGGAGAGAATCGAGGCAGCCCGCATCGCCGAAGAGGCCGGTTACCAGATTCGGTACAAATTCAAGCCGATTATTCCGGTGAAGACGTGGCGGGAGGACGCATCCGAGGCCGTGCGACTGCTCTTTGAGAAGACCAACCCCGATGTCATCAGTCTGTGTATGTTCATGTGGATGGATGTCGATGAGATGAAGTCGCGGCTGGGCGCGAACCTGCTGGACCCGACGTTCCTGCAAGCAGCGGAGGACTCTCGGGATGAAGTGGAGGATACGCGGGCGAAGCCCTTCCCACACTGGGTGCGAGCGCAGGTCTACTCGCACTACCTTGCGGAGATCCGGAAGTGGAATTCGGAAGTGCCGGTTTCACTTTCAACAGAGAACTTCAGGATGTGGGCAGAGTTCACGGATCAACTTGGCATGAAGCCCACGAACTACGTGTGCGGATGCGGACCTCAGAGCACTCCGGGAGCCAAACTGCTGCAAGACCATGCGTTTAAGGTGGCGGTGCGGAACGATGCGGGCCTTATTCCGGGCGTCTACGGATAGCCACAGAAATGCGCAGAAGAACCCCCAATCCTTTTGGGGGATGACGAGAAGACCATGACAAATAGGGAACGCGTTCTGGCGGTGCTTGACTGCGAAGAGTATGATCGGTCGCCCATCGTCCATTTCGGCTTTCTGGGCGAGACCTTTGAGAAATGGGTAGCCGAGGGGCATCTCACTGAGGAGGAAGTAAGGGGTTACTCCGACGGGAACCCTACCGATGACGTCATCTGTGAGAAGTTGGGGTTCGACTTCAGCTACCATTCCATCTTCGCACCCAATAACGGACTGCTTCCGCCGTTCGAATCGAGAACGCTGGCAGAATTCCCCGATGGTTCGAAACACATCCTCGGTGGCGATGGAGTGGTTGTGCTGCACGTTCCCGGCGCGGGATCGATTCAGCCGGACGTGGATCATCTCCTGCAAGACCGTGCAGCCTGGGAAGATTTGTATCTCCCGAAGTTGCAGTATTCCGAAGACCGAGTTGCCAGGGCAGTGGTTCGTATTGGCGACCGTATGGCGTCTTTTGGTGAGGGAGGAGCAGATTATTTGCGCGGCGGCCAGCGGAATCATCTTCTGGGTCTGCATTGCGGCAGCCTCTACGGCAACATCCGCAACTGGCTGACGATGGAAGGCTCCTGCTACATGCTGATGGATGACGAGCCGTTGCTGGACGAGATCATCGAGACGAACGCCGAGCTGTGCTATCAATGCACGAAGAACGTCTTGGAGTCGGGCGCGCAGTTTGACTTTGCCCACTTCTGGGAAGACATCTGCTTCAAGAATGGTCCGCTGATTTCTCCCAAGGTCTTCCAGGAGAAGGTCGGTCCTCACTACAAGCGCATCACCGATCTTGTGAACTCCTACGGCATCAACATCGTTTCGCTGGACTGCGACGGGATGATCGACGCGCTGATTCCCACGTGGCTCAACAACGGTGTGAACACCATGTTCCCCATCGAAGTGGGGACGTGGGGATCAAGCATCGCTCCCTGGAGAGAACAATACGGTAAGGAGCTGCGCGGCGTCGGAGGCATGGACAAACGTGTCTTCGCGCGTGACCGCTCCGCGGTGGATGCCGAGGTGGAGCGACTTAAGCCTTTGGTTGATCTGGGGGGCTACCTCCCCTGTGTCGATCATCGCATTCCGGGAGACGCGGTCTGGGACAATGTTCGCTACTACTGCAACCGCATGCACGAGGAGTTTGCGTAGGAAGTCCGGACACGCCAACGATCTCCTGTGCTCTCTCGCCCAACAGGGCGGCCCAGCCAACGGAGAACTCGAACACGGCGTAGGGTGTAAGTAAGATTTGTGCTGGCGCATGATTCGGACTCTGTGAGTCCGCCGTGATCGTCAGCCCTGTAGCCCCTGCTACAGGGGTCATGTGACGGTTCCACCTGTTCCTTGCGAGCCCCCGCTCGCTCAGCTTACCGACAGCAGGGGCTGTCTGGGTAAGGGGAGGCCCCCACCGTTTCCCCTGTAGCAGGGACGGCAGGGCTGACGATTTCAAATCTTACTCTCACCCCACGGCGTACTGCGCCTTGTTTGGCATTCTCCCTGAGTGCTATAATGGCGGTGTCAACTCGACAGCCCCTTGGGAGCGTTGTTTCAATGGAAAAGGAATCTAACCCGATCATCGTCATACTTGTTGTTGCCGCTCTGTGTGCTGCCATCTCCGCAGGGATCTATCTCGTCCAAGGCCCCCAGGAGCACGCGCATCACGGGCAAGGTCCGGCCCCCGCTGCGGGACGGTCACCCGGAGTGCCTGAAGGAGTCGAGACCCACGAAAGCGATCGTCCCGCAAGCGCTATTGACCGAGCCCGTCAGGGAGACCCGGCGCCGGAGTCCCCCGCTCCCGGCGCCACTCACGAGTCTCACGACGGGCACGATCACTGAGTGCGTGTCTGCCTCATGACCCGCTGAACAGTTCGCGGACCCGATGTGCCGGTCGAACACGATGTCCTGAATCATCTGCGCAAGGAGAAGATGTGATGAGTGATGAAGAGAAACAACCAGAGGAGAAAGAAGAGATCATCGTTCACGACCGTCGGTTGTTGACGGAAGAAGAACGCCAAGGCAACACCCTTGTTGAAGAAGACGGCCCCCACGAGCAGGTTGAGGAGCCGACCGACCTGGAGCCTGATGGAGAAGGCGACAGGCACGCGGAGGAGGAAGCAGGTGACCCTCCTCAGGACGTGGACGTCCCCACGTTGGTGCAATTTTTGATCGGAGAATTGAGCGCTCGCGCGTGGATCAACCTTGGGCTTATTCAGAATCCAATGACGAAGCTCGTCGTCAAGGATATCTCGCAGGCGCGACTGGCCATCGATTGCATGGCTGCTCTCGTCGAGAAGATATCTCCGCATCTGGAGGACGAAGAGAAGCGCCAGTATGATCGGCTGTTGAACGACCTCCGAATGAATTTCCTTCAGCAGAGCGGAGGCTGATCATTGAGTGGCGTCGAAGATGAGTGGAGGGGTGAGTGTGACAGAAATTGATGAGTTGATGATCAGCGTGGCCGGTATCCGGGGAGTTGTCGGGTTGGCGCTGACACCCGAGACCACGCTGAGGTTTGCCCGTGCTTATGGCACGTTCTGCCGGAAGGGGAGGGAGTCCCCGAGAGATCGCCCCAAGGTTCTCGTGGCTCGAGACACGAGACCGTCCGGGGAGATGCTGCACCATTCCGTTCTCGCTGGATTGCTGGATACGTGTTGCGAAGTGATTGACCTCGGTATTGCAGCTACCCCTACGCTGCAATTGGCGATCTTTCACCATGAGGCCGACGGCGCGGTTGCCATTACCGCGAGTCACAATCCTCAGGAATGGAACGCCCTGAAGTTCTTCCAGCCCAATGGCATGTATCTGAACAAGGTCAAGGGGAAGCAATTCCTCGACTTGACCGAGGCGGGGGAGTTCACTCGCTGTCGTTGGGATACGCTGGGAACGTGGACCGAAGATACTGAGGCGACGCGTCGACACCTGGACCGCATCGAGACGCTGGTCGATGTGACAGCCATTCGTCGGAGAAAGCTCAAGGTTGTTCTCGATTGCTGTAACGGCGCCGCCGGTGTCATCTCGCCGCTGTTGCTCCGTGAACTTGGGTGCGAGCGGGTTCTTATCAATTGCGATCTTACCGGACACTTCCCTCACAGCCCTGAACCGGTGAAGGAGAACCTCGCTCAGTTATGCCAGGCCGTGAGGGAAAGCGGAGCTGATGTTGGGTTTGCCCATGATCCTGATGTGGACAGGATTGCCGTCGTGACTGAGAAAGGGGAAGCGGTTGGGGAGGAGTACTCTCTCGTCCTGTCAACCGCCTATGTTCTCTCCAAGGTTCAGGGTCCTGTTGTCACCAACCTCTCGACGACGCAGACGATGAGAGATTTGGCCGTGCAGCATGGTTGCGAGATGCACTGGACTCCCATCGGCGATGTCAATGTATCCGAGAAAATGAAGGAAGTGGGCGCGGTCATTGGAGGAGAAGGCAACGGTGGCGTTATCCTCCCGGAGATTCAGTACGCGCGTGACGGTGTCGGAGCTCTTGCCCTCCTGCTGGAGTACCTCGCAACCTCGGGCAAGTCGATGAGCGCACTCATTGACGAGTTGCCCAGGTACGCCATCGTCAAGCGCACTGTGCAGTTCCCACGCGACAGGATTCATCAGGCATGGGACGAGCTTCAACAGACCATCAGCGCCGATGAAGTGGATGACCGTGACGGGCTGAAGTTCGTCTGGGAGACGCGGTGGGTTCACGTGCGGCCATCGGGGACGGAGCCGATTGTTCGCGTCATTGCGGAAGCCGCTAAAGAGGCTGAAGCCAACCGCCTGTGCGATGCGGTGGAAGAGCGGTTGCGCCTCGTGGCAGCGGCTTGACACCCGGCACAACCTCCGATAAAATTCCCGTGCAACTCGGCCGCTCCTCTCCACGGCTGGAAGGATTAAACCCCGCGCGATTGTTTCACTGAAGCAGGTGTGAAGGATCCATGTCATATCGTTGTCTTGATTCAAGGGAAATACAGCAACTCAGTCAGCAGGGATGCTTCTCTGAGGATTGGAACGCCGTTCAGTTCCATGAGAGTTGCGATCTCACTCGTTTTCACGACGTCCACTTTTCAGGGACGGTCACCGTTGGGAGGAACCGAGGGATGATCGAGGTAGAGGGTATCTCCAAGCCCTGCGGGTTGTTTCACGCCCATATTCACGATTGCGAAATCGGGGATGACGTGCGCATCGCCAGCATCGGGACGGTGGTGTCAAACTACGTCATCGAGTCCCATGTGTTCGTCGAGAACGTCTCGGCGCTGGTTGCGGATACCACGGCAAGTTTCGGGAACGGGGTGGAGCTAGAGCCAGTGAATGAGGGCGGCGGCAGGGGCGTAACGATATTCAATGATCTGACCGCGCAGACCGCCTACCTGCAGGCGATGCTAAAGCATGATGATGACTTCAGTGAGAAGATGGGCGCCCTGATCGATGCCCATGTCGCCTCTCAAACGAGCGGCACGGGGCGGATCTCGTCGGGTGTGACGATATTGCATTGCGGGGAAATCCGTAACGTCAACGTTGGCCCGTCGGCCATTCTCCACCGTGCGGCGCGTCTCGAGAATGGAACCGTAAACAGTTGCCCCGAACATCCCACGGAGGTCGGCCCCGGCGTTCACGCTGAGTCCTTCGTGATTTCCGAAGGCGCTACGGTGGACGGCGCAGCGATCATTGACAATGTCTTCGTCGGGCAGGGCGCGAGAATCGGGAAGCAATTCTCCGCGGAGAACTCGCTGTTCTTCGCCAATTCTGAGGGGTTCCACGGCGAAGCGGTGGCTGTTTTTGGTGGACCGTACACCGTGACGCACCACAAATCCACGCTGTTGATTGCCGGGCTGTTTTCCTTCTATAATGCAGGCAGCGGATCTAATCAGAGCAACCACATGTACAAACTCGGCCCTGTTCATCAGGGCGTGCTTGAGCGAGGGTGCAAAACCGGTTCCTTCTCCTATCTCCTTCACGAGACTCATCTTGGCGCATTCTCCGTCGTTCTGGGGAAGCATCTTGTCAACATCAACATTCCCCATCTGCCATTCAGCTACATCTACGCCGAGGGCAACGACACGAAGATGATCCCCGCGATGAACATCTTCTCGATCGGCACCGTGCGCGATGGTGAGAAGTGGCCGCAGCGCGACCGCCGGAAGTGCCGCCATCTTCGGGACCTTATCATCTTCGAGGTGTTCTCTCCCTATACGGTTGAGAAGATGTGCAGCGGGCGGGATGCGCTGCAGGCTCTGAGCGCCGAGACATCGAAGGAGAAGACATTCATCAACCACGGGGGAGTTCAGATCAAGCGACTGATGCTCCGCAAGGGCGCCAAGTTCTATTCCATGGCCATCCGCCGCTACCTCAATCTGAAGGTCTGGGAACGTCTGTCGTCGGCGCTGCAATCCGGAGGCAACTGGACGGACGCGGTCGCATCACTTGTGCCTGCGACGGACCTCGATAGCCCAGCATTGTGGACCGATATCGCCGGATTGCTTACGCCGCGCCAGAGAATGCGCTCGCTCCTCGATGCCGTGAAGGCCGGGACGATTTCGTCCTATCAGGACGCGCTCGCAGAACTCCAGAGGATGCACGATCAGTATGGTTCTGATGAATGGGCTTATGTCTGCCATCTGTTCTCACGAGAGCACGGCCGTTCGGTGTCGGAACTCACCTGTGAGCTTGCAGGCATGCTGCTGGAAGAATGGCACGAGATGGCAACCTCCCTGCACGCCATGATATTGGAGGATGCAAAGAAGGAGTTTGGCGCTCAGTCTCGTATCGGGTATGGGCTGGACTTGACGGAAGATGAAGCAGCGGCAGACTTTGAGAGCGTTCGCGGGACTATCGAGACGAACAGCGTCATCAACAAGTTGAACGCCGAGAGGGAAGCCCTGGAAGGGCAGTACGTGGAGTGGAAAACACTGCTTGAGAAATACACGAAGTGAGCATTGACAGGGGGGAAGTGCATGTCGAGAGACGAGATCAGAGATCAGGTTTTTACGATAACCGCCCGGGAGTTTGGTCTGGACGCCGGGGCTATCCAGGAGTCTGACCAGTTTGTGGACGACCTCGGCGCCGACTCACTCAAGTCTATCGAACTCGTCGCCGCATACGAAGAAGAGTTCGAGCTGGACCTGAATGAGGAAGAAGCGCTGCGAGTGCAGACCGTTGGCGGCGCCATTGATTTCTTTGAGAAGTTGTTGGTTTAAAGTTGGAGATGGGATGACGGCTCCGCTCACCGGCAGCAAGTCCCGTGGCTTCCCATCCCGAAAGGAGTTGACAATCAGTGAGAATATACCAGTTGCAGCACGTCGATGAACCGAACCTGGTGGAGGATGTGTTCCCGCACGTCCTTCCTCCGTTGATCGCCTTTGAGGGGGTGATTCACGAGTACATCGATGGAGAGTACGTTGAGATTGACCCCAGAGATGTTAAGACACGGGATATCTATGTTACAGATACGACCTTCCGTGACGGGCAGCAGGCGCGCCCGCCGTACAAGAAGGAGCAGATGGTCAGGCTGTTCCAGATGCTTTCCGAACTGGGCGGGCCCAACGGCATCGTTCGGCAGTCGGAGTTCTTTCTCTACACGAAGAACGATCGGGACGCGATTGAGGCCTGCCAAGCGCTGGGGCTGCGGTACCCCGAGATCACCGGATGGATTCGCGCCAACAAAATGGACTTCCGTCTCGTTCGAGAGATGGGACTGTCGGAAACCGGTATGCTGACCTCTTCCTCCGATTACCACATCTTCTACAAGCAGAATCAGACGCGCCAGGAAGCGATGGATCAGTACCTCGAAGTGGTCGAGGCGGCGCTGGAGCACGGCATCCGACCGCGCTGCCATCTGGAAGACATCACGCGCGCCGACCTGCCGGGGTTCGTCTACCCCTTCGTGCAGCGGCTGGAGAAGCTGACGGAAGACCAGCCTGACAACATGAAAATTAAGATTCGCTTGTGCGACACCATGGGATTTGGGCTGCCGTTCCCCAATGTCCCGGAACCGCGGTCGATCCCCAAGTTGATCTGGCGTCTGAAGAATGAGTGCGGCGTCACGGCGGATCGCTTGGAGTGGCACGGCCACAACGACTTCCACAAGGTGCACGTCAACGGAGCCTTTTCCTGGATCTACGGGCTGAACGCCCTCAACGCAACTCTGTTCGGATTTGGTGAGCGGACCGGCAACCCCCCTCTCGAGGGCGCGATCATTGAGTACGTCTCTCTGAAAGGCGAACTGAACGGCGTTAATCTGCGGGTCATTACTGAGATGGCGGACTACTACCAGAAGGAAATCGGCACCGAGCTTTCACCAAATTACCCCTTCGTTGGGCGTGACTTCAACACCACCCGCGCTGGAATCCATGCAGGCGGTTTGCGGAGGGACGAGCGCATCTATAACATCTTCGACACCGAAGCCCTTCTCGGGCGTTCACCCCGTGTCGCGATCACCGATAAATCCGGCACCGATGGCATCGCGCTGTGGGTCAATGAGTTCCTCGGACTTGAGGACGATGACCGTCTGTCGGTCATGAAGGTTGTCAAGATCCAACGCTGGGTCATGGATCAGTATGAGAAGGAACACCGACTCACCACCATCAGCGACCAGGAACTGGAAGAGCAGGTGAAAATCCACCTGCCGGAATACTATGAGAAGATGAAGAAAAAAGTGACGAGTGGCAAGTGATGTGCACTCATTCTTTAGTGCGTCCTTTTGTGGAGGAACTTCCAAAACGATGCACGAGTGCTCACGCACTCACCACTCTCCAACCAAAGGAATCAGTATGCGAGTTATCATTCAGCCTAACTACGAGAAAGTCAGCAAGTGGACGGCCAACTACATCGTCAAGAGCATCGCAGAGTTCGGTCCCACCTCGGGCAGGTCGTTTGTGCTGGGATTGCCTACCGGATCATCACCTCTGGGGACGTACAAGGAACTGGTGAAGATGAACAAGGAAGGAGCCGTCTCGTTCCAGAATGTCGTCACGTTCAATATGGATGAGTATGTCGGTATCCCGAAGGATCATCCCGAAAGCTACCACTCATTCATGTGGGACAACCTGTTCAGCCATGTCGATATCCCCAAAGAGAACGTGAACATCCTCAACGGGAGCGCTCCCAACCTGGAGTCCGAGTGCGTTGAGTATGAGGAGAAGATGAAGGAGTATGGCGGGGTACAGTTGTTTCTTGGGGGCACCGGTGAAGATGGACACATCGCCTTCAACGAGCCGGGATCCTCTCTCGTGTCCAGAACCCGCGTGAAGACCCTCACCTATGACACACGCGTGGTGAACTCGCGATTCTTCGGCAACGACATCAACCAGGTGCCCAATACCGCGCTCACCGTGGGCGTCGGCACTGTGATGGACTCGAAAGAAGTGCTCATCATCATCAATGGTCTCAAGAAAGCTCGCGCCCTGCGTAAGGTGGTGGAAGGCGGCATCAACCATATCTGGACTGTCAGCGCGTTGCAGATGCACCCCAAGGGCATCATCGTCTGCGACGAAGAAGCCACGATGGAACTGAGAGTCGGCACCGCCAAGTACTTCAAGGGCATCGAGTCCGACAACCTCGATCCCGCAACGCTGCTCAAGTAGACAATAGTGAATCTACGGTAGCTATTCACTTTGTTGGGAGGGAGTGCGAACTCTGTGAGTTCGAGGACTCCCGACACGCGTTCGCCCGTCTATGCAGCCTTGTTGCGGTAGGGGCTGGCTGCTACTGCAACAAGGCTGAGATTGGCCAACTCACTTTTTTGCTCAACTCCCTTTGGCCTTTCGCCTTCTCATTGTTGCTACTGCATCGTTTTGGAAGTTCCCCCACAAAAGGACACCGGATCGCTTCAGCGTCCGGTAGCTCACACAGGCAGCTACACGATGGAGGCTACCCTTCTTTTCTCCCCTTTCAACCCGTGTTCGTGCCGAACACGGGTTGA
>MNXM01000173.1 GCA_001872605.1 Armatimonadetes bacterium CG2_30_59_28
GAAACAAGTTCGGGGGGATTACCGAATCAATCGGGTATGTCCGTCTTCGTTTCAGCAGGGACAGTATTTTTGACGACCTACTTACGTAACCGTTCAGTTGAGCGCAACCCCCCTCCGTTTCACACGGGGGGCATTCCTGTCGACACCTGAACGGTTACGCCAGCACCGCGTCTCCCAAGGATTCCAGGAACATCCGCGGCGGGGTCAGCGTCCGATCATTCAGTTCTCCGGCGTTCTGCGCAGGGGATGCACCTTCCGTACAGAAATGTACGCACGATGTTGAACTTCGGTGCGGGAGTAGTTATACTCATTACAGGTAAAAACACCCCCTCACCCTCGAACCCTTTGGGTTCGAGGGTGAGGGGGCAACGTGGGGCATTATTCAATCCCTTGTCTACGGATCGACAAAGAAGGAATTCAACATGTTCTGTAACAAATGTGGAAACCGCAATTCGATGAATAGCCATTTCTGTCGGCACTGTGGCGCGCGTCTCGACCTTCCGGGCGCCGCGACGGCGCTTGCCGAAGAACTCTACGGCACGCCTGAAGCCGAACCAGCTCCCGTGCATGTCTTTGACGACGTGAAGGTGCAACGGATTCTCGACCGCTCCTTCGACCTGAGCGAGAAGGGTGATAACGTCGGCGCCATCATGGCCTGCCGGGAGGCTCTCGAAGAGAACCCCGACAGCGTTTCCGGGCACTCGTTCCTCGCGCTGCTCTATGAGCGGCAGGGAGAGAAAGAGAAAGCGATCAGGCAATATGAGGCGGTTCTCAACCTCAATCCCGAAAGTACGGTGGACCGCGAGAACCTGCATCGACTCAAGGGAGAGATGAAACCCCTTCTGCGCACCTACCGGGGCGAACGGCAACCGACGAGCCATCCACTGGGATCGCTTCTCGATTTCTTACGTGAGAACGAGTGGCTGCAATCCCCCTACGTGCGCGCGATGCCCATCGTGGCTACGGTGATTGTCAGCGTCATGTTCATGCTGCTCATCAACTACGCCATTTCCCCGTCTCGTGCCTCCGACCCGGCGACCGCCGAGGTCTCGACGGAGGCCGGAGTCAAGTCCCTCATGGAGCGAGGGCGAAAATCCTTCATCGATGGGGATCTCGAGAAGGCAGAGCAGAGCTTCCGACAAGCGCTGATGCTATCGCCGCAGGACTCAAACGCGGAGTACTGGCTGGGACGGATCCAGCAACTGAAAACCCCACGGGAAACAGCCATCGCTGCCAACCCGGCAAGCCCTCCGCCGCAGGCAACGCCGCCGTCGCCATCCGCAACGCCACCATCACCCGATCGCGGCCATAGCTCAGCTCCACGCAGCACAGTGCGTGTCTCCAATGCCAATGCCCGGAACAGTCGAACAAGCATTCCTCCGGTCCCTACTCCCTTTGTGGCCGAACGCAGGGCGCAACCAACAACGACGGAAAAGACCCCGGCGGCCACGCCCCAATCCGTCCCGTTCTCGCCCGTGGAGGATATGGAGAAGGCGAGACCAGCGGTGAATGCGCCACCGAAAGAAACACGTCTGACCTACCGCGTTACGAGCGCAACACCTGTTGATGAGGACGGCGGCGCCCCCCATTCCGGGACCAGCGCCGGAGGCGCGATAGAATTCGATGGACTGAAGTACCAGTTCAAGGGCATGCAGTATCGGCATCAATCCCGGTATGGCGAAGCGAAACAGGAGTTCCAGAAAGCACTCACAGAATACCGCAAGCAGAAAGCGACCAAGACTCGCGTACGGGACGCTGACGAAGGAATTCGCTATTGCGAGAAGGCCATTCAATTCTGCAACGAGAACTTGCGGTAGCAATCTGACAGACCTGATGGAATGCCCATGCACAATCGCACAGTGATGCGCTCATCTTCTCTTCTTCTTTTGCCAACGGCGCTGCTGGCAACATCGCTGCTTCCGGCAGCCCCCTCGCGTGGAACCCAGGCGGAAGAGGCTCCCAGGTTGCTCGTCTACTGCGCCTCGCAGGAGGGGTCAGAGGACGAGACAATTCGCTCATCCCTCGAGACGGCCCTGTCGGCGCGTCTGCAGGCGCTGCGCTCCTCCATCCCTGTGTTTCTTCCCAGAGAAAAGGATAAGCTGAGGTACCTGACAGACCAGGGCGTGCTGGACACCGACCAGGTTGCGCGCGTGAATGGTCTTCGGGAACTTCAGGACATCATCGGTGTTACCGAGGGTGTTGCCGGACTCTTTGTGCAGGTGGATAAGGTCAGCAGTTACGAAGACATCGTGCTCGGGCTGCTCCTTTCCGGTTCTCTTTTCAACGGGAAGGAGTCGGAATCATTCACCGTCGACGCGCGCGCCTCACGCTATGAAGCCAAGTATGCCAAACCGGCGGAGCGGCGCACGGTTTACGACATCGCCTCCGCACTGATCCTTGAGGAAGTACGCAAACGACCTCAAATCCTTAGAGCGCCAACCCGCGTCCCGACGCTCACACCGACGCCAAGCCTCGCCACGGAAGAACCCCCCGCAGGAACTCCCGACATCGCGTCTCTAGTCGCGTCCGACGACATCGACGGGTCACTCCGGAGACTCGCGCAGCTCACGGCCACTTCTCCCCGAAACGCCACTCTCTACGTTGCAGCCGGGGACCTCTACCTCCGTGAGGATCATGTCGACTACGCTGTGCTCGAATACAAGCGTGCGGTCTATGTTGCGCCAAAAAACGCGGAAGCCTTGTACAAGCTTGCCAATGCCTACTTTCTGCGCGGGCAGGCATCCATGGCGCTGGAAACCGCCCAGCGAGCGGTGGCATTGGGAAAGGAGGATGCGAGAGTGCATCGGCTGATGGCACAAGCGCACCTTTCCTTGATGACCTTCCATGAGTCCGACCGTCGAGCGGCTCAGGCAAAGGAGGAATTTGACAAGGCCCTCCTCGATTTCGCGAGCGCGGCAGAACTCGATCCCGGCAACCCAGATATCAAACGCGAGTATGCTGACCAACTCCTGAAGTCTGAAAATTATGAGAAGGCCGCGTCCTGTTTCGCGCAGGTAACCACATTGCTCCCCCAAGATGCGGAAGCGTGGCAATCGCTGGCCACGAGTCTCCTCGGAACTGAAGATTACGCGGGGGGCATCAAAGCATTGCACCAGTCGCTGCAACTCCGCTCATCCCTGCCCCACCCTTTCACTCCGACCCAGTATACCGGCGTCCTTCGGTTAACAGATGGACACGCACGGGAGATCTACCTCCAGACCCGATCGGATCTCAATGAGTACGCCGATGACAAGCTGACCCCGGAGGCACTGCTCCGGCGAGTTCAGAAGCACACCCAGGAAGCCGAGCGCCTTGCCCTGGTCATGGAGAGGATCGATCCTCCTGTCGGTCAACTGAAAACGCACCTCCAGAGGTCTCTGTCATACCAACTCATCAATCAATCCATGGTGGCATTGGTCGCGTTTGTGGAGACCAACGATCCTGCGCTGCAGGAGAAGGCGTCTCTCCTGCTCAGCGAGTTTGTTACCGAGTACGAGGCATCGCGGAAGTCGCATCAATCCGGAAGTGATTCATCTTCTGACCGAGGTTGAGAGAGAAGCATCGTCATGATTGGATCACTGCCATGGACCTGACCCACGTGGGCAAGTGGTTGATTGGATTGGGTATTGCCTTTGCTGCATTCGGAGCGATCCTTGTCGTCTCGGGAAGATTCACTGGGGGACGACCACTCCCCGGAGACATCTCGCTTCACAGGGGAGGCATCATCTTCTACCTCCCGATCACTACCTGCCTTCTCGTCAGCATTATTCTTTCACTGCTACTGTCGGTCATCGTCAGGAAGCATTAGACGGACGTCATCTTGGACGCAGCACTTTTTGATTATGAACTCCCACCGGATCGGATCGCGCAGCACCCGATCCGCCCGCGAGACCATTCTCGACTGCTGGTAGTCGGCAGGACCTCCTGCGAACTGACCGACTGCGTGTTCCGCGACATCCTGCATTTCCTTCGTCCAGGGGACATACTGGTGCTGAACAACACGAAAGTGTTCCGCGCCAAACTCAGCGGGAACCGAGCGGACACCGGTGGCGCCATCGATGTTCTCCTGCTGAAAGAACGCGACGAGGGGGTGTGGGAGGCGCTCGTGAAGCCGGGAAGGAAGGCGAAGGAAGGAGCGGTCGTTTCCTTCGGCAAGGACAGCTTACGGGCGCGTATCGCCGGGAGGACAGATTTCGGGGGACGCGTTTTTGATTTCACCGTGACACCCAATTTCGCCCGCGCGTCGTTCGCCCGGAAGCTCGGGGAAATCGGGGAGGTGCCTCTTCCTCCCTACATCAAGTCGAGCATCACGGATGATGAACTTTATCAGACAGTGTACGCCACTGAAACCGGCTCCGTTGCTGCGCCCACAGCCGGTTTTCATTTCACCGAAGGGCTGCTCGCTCAAGTGAAAGCACTGGGGGTAGACATTGCTCAGATCACTCTCCATGTGGGGCTCGGGACGTTTCGTCCGGTGAAGACGGAACGGATTGAAGACCATGTGATGCACGAGGAACATTTCGCAGTCCCCGAAGCCGCCGCCTGGCAAATGCGGGACGCACGCCGGGGCGGGGGACGCATCGTCGCCGTTGGAACGACAGTGCTCCGCGCTCTCGAGAGCTGTCCCGACAACGGGGGAGCGCCGACGGCAACCAGCGGATGGACATCAGTCTACATCACGCCGGGCTACCGCTTCCGCTTTGCAGATGCACTGGTCACCAACTTCCACCTACCGCGAACATCTCTGCTGATTCTGGTGAGCGCGTTCGCGGGACGCGATTCCATATTGAGCGCCTACCGTCACGCCGTTGACAACGGCTACCGATTCTATAGTTTTGGAGATGCCATGCTAATCGTGTAGAATCAGAGTGACGAGAGACAACGCCGATGATCAGGTCGGGGATCTCCAACGGAGTCTGAATCGCGTCGAGCGAGTCACTACGCCAATAGGAACGAAGGGAGGAATTATCGTGGCAACAAAGGACCTGCGTGAATGGATCAAGTACGTCGACCAAAAGACTGTTCGCGAAGAGGCCGCTGGGGCAGCAGTAACAGACGTAGACAGCTCCTCTGTCACGTCTGCGGCTCAAGAACCGAGTCGCGCTGCTCAACGCATCGGTCTGGAAAAACCCAGGCGCCGTCCGGAGTCGTGGGATTTAGCCCGAGGCAATCGATCACCCGCCTTCAACGGTAGCGGGGCCGGGAAACCGGAGAGCTTACCAGCCGTCAACGCCATCCTGGGCGAGGAGGGCGTCGGCGAACCGCGCCCCAAACCGAGACCGGAGTCCGCTTCCAAGGAGCATCGTCTCGCGTCCCGGGCCGATAAGCCCATTCAGTCTCCGCGCATCAAGAGCACACCGTGTCTGCACCTGCTCATGACAACCTTTTCTCCGGGGGAGCTGCCCTCGCAGATCGAGGCGGAAAACGACGATCTCGCTGCACTGTTGCAGCGGATCGTTAATCCGGAGCTTTCCCTCCATGAAACTGCCCTGGTGCTGGACGTTTGCGCCACCACGATTCGACGTTACACCAACAGCGGAATCCTCCCCCACTTCCGACGGACCGGCAATCACCGCCGTTTCTACCTGAAAGATGTCATTGAGTTTGCCCGCACCTACGGAGACTGGGGAAAGGAGCCCGACTCTGAATCCTGACGAATACCGCCGCATGTTCCAACTGGAGGAGCACTATTGGTGGTTTGTGGGGCGACGGTGCATTATCGACAAGCTCCTTCTCCAGAGAGGTCAGCTACCGCCCGCGGCTCTCGTGCTGGATGTCGGCTGCGGATCAGGCGGTAACATCCGTACCCTTGAGAAGTTTGGAGCGGTTGTCGGGGTCGACATATCCCTTGTTGCGTTAACCTTCTGCCGGCGGCGCCATAGCTGTAATCTGGCGCTCTCCGAAGGAGATTATCTTCCTCTGAGAAGCGATCGGTTCGACCTGGTTACCCTTCTCGACGTCCTCGAGCACACGGAAGACGACAACAGAGCGCTCTGCGAAGTCCACCGTGTACTTAAGCCGGGGGGAAAAGCGCTCATCACCGTTCCAGCCTACCCGACTCTGTGGAGCGAGCACGACGAGGCGCTGCACCACAAACGACGCTACCGGTCAAAGGAATTGCGGGATAAAGCACAAAAAGCGGGGTTCCGGGTTTTGAGGATGTCCCATGCCATCTCAGCAGTCCTCGCTCCGGTCTATCTCTTCCGATGGCTTCAGAGACTCCGTCCGCGTCGCGTGGAGCCTAAGACAGCCTTGGTCAGTCTTCCCGCTCCCGTGAACCGATTGCTGGTGGCATATCTGAAGATGGAGGCGCGGCTGATCCCTCGCGCCTCCATCCCCTTTGGAGTATCCATCATCTGCCTGGTCCAGAAACCCAACCGCAACGAGGATGAGGAATGACGGTTGCGGGGAAGAGGCCGCGTAGATCCCCGAAGCGGCTGAGGCACTTGAGCTTACGCTCTAACCATTGACCATCGCACCACACCAAACGAAAGGATTACTGAAATGAAAGTACTTGTTACAGGAGGCGCGGGTTTTATCGCTTCCCATATTGTCGACGCCTACATCGAGCGTGGAGACGATGTCGTGATTGTCGACAATCTCCGCACGGGTCGCAAGCAAAACATCAACCCCAAGGCCAGGTTCCACGAGGTCGATCTGCGTGAAGCGGCTTTGGAGGACGTGTTCGCGCGAGAGCAGCCCGAATGGGTAAACCACCACGCTGCTCAAATCGACGTCCGGTACTCGCTGGAACACCCGATGGAAGACGCCAACATCAACATTATCGGTGCGCTAAATCTCCTGGAGCAGTGCAGGCGGTACGACGTCCGACACGTCCTCTTCGCATCGACCGGTGGCGCCATCTACGGCGACCCCCAATATCTACCCATCGACGAACGCCACCCGGTACACCCCATTTCCCACTACGGCGCGGCGAAGTTTGCTGTGGAGACGTACCTGTATCTGTACCGATACAACTTTGGACTCGACTACACGATTTTGCGCTATGGGAACGTCTACGGCCCACGACAGGACCCTCTGGGCGAGGCGGGGGTCATCTCCATCTTCGTCAACCGGATGCTGAAAGGCGAGACTCCAACCGTTTTTGGGTCGGGCGAGCAGACGCGAGACTACGTTTTTGTTGGAGATGTTGTCAGAATGAGCATGATGTGCGGAGACCGAACAGCAGGCGAGATCATCAACGTGGGGACAGGCATCCAGACTTCCGTCAACGCACTTCTCGCTCACCTCAAGAACATCACCAACTTCCCGAACGACGCCATGTCTGCGCCTCCCCGGGCGGGCGAACTCGCAGCAAGCGTCCTCAATGCCAGCAAGGCAAAGGAACTCGTCGGCTGGGAGCCTCAAGTAAGCCTCGTCGAGGGACTCACGCGGACGGTGGAACACATCCGGAACGCCGTCTGAAGAGTGGGGGCAATGGGGGTGGGCGAGCCTACGCGGATGACAGGATGACGCCGGAGGATCGGCGCAGGAACGCCCTTAGCGTCTCCAGTGTATTTCAGCGTGGTTCAGTGGTTGTCTCGTTACGCTTCCCGTGCGGGTTCCGTGGATCTTCCCCCAGTTTCCGCAATTCGTCACGGGCCAGCTGGAAGTCTGGGTCGCGGTCGAAGGCGTGCAGAAACTCGGTCCTTGCATCATCTGCTCTGTTGAGGTCTCGGTACACAATGCCGAGATGGTAGTGGATTTCTGCGGTATCGGGATCGAGTTCCTTCGCGCGGGAGAGGAGCTTACTGGCTTCATCAAGGCTTCCCCTGCGATACTGCACCCAACCAAGACTGTCCACAAACGACCCGTCATGCGGACGGGACTTCACGGCCGACCGGATGAGTTCCAGCGCCTCATCCAGCTTGCGGTCGCGATTCGCAAGAAAATAACCCAGGTTGTTCTGCGCCACGGGATTGGTTGGGTTACCTCGGTACGCTTTCCTGTATGTTGCTTCCGCCTCCGCATACTTGCCGGCGCGATCATAGAGGTCAGCCAGCGTGAACAGGACGTCTGGACTATCTTCGGCAACGTGTTTCCGTGCACGCCGAAGGCACTCGCTGGCCTCTGCATATTTCTCATCCCTCAGGTATAGTTGCGCCAGCAGCAGATTCGCCTCGGGGTGAGAGGGATCAAACCGCAGTGACTTCCGCAGCTCTCGCTGGGCGGCTGCGTGTCGATGTTGGATGTACGCCTCCACTGCTCGGTTATAGTGCGACGCGGCAAAAAAGCGCGCTTGGGCGTCCACCAACCGAGAGCAACCGGTGGTGCTTGCGGTAACGAGCAGGGCAAGCCCTGCGTACAGCAGCGACGACCGTCTTCTGCCTGTTGCGGTCATGGTCTATACCTCTCAAGGGTCGATGACGTTGAGCAAAGCCAATACGGGTGCATCCCGAAATTACGCAAAAGCGGATACATCGACTTTGTCGCCGTAGGATAAAGCTCCAGCTTTATCCTACGGCAATCTCCGTAATTTCGGGATGCACCCGCCAATACTGAGACGCTGATCTCATCGGCACACGCGCGGTATACACTCCCGTCCCCGCCATCACAGTTGCTCCGCGTGCGCCATGGTCATGGTGAGAATGAGGTCGGCTTCCCGCATTCGCTCATCTCAACCAAGTCTGGCAGAAACTCCCGCAACGTATTCATGGGTACCGACCCCTCACGCAGGACTACCGGAGGGGTGCGCGTCAAGTCGACGACCGTGGACACCGCGGGTTCTCGACACCCGAACTCACTGTGAGGATCGCCGTCGATGATGACGTCAACCACTTCACCAAACAGCCTGCGCGCCTGTGCTCCCGTCCTCACAGGCGGTTCTCCCGAACGGTTGGCGCTGGACATGATCAGCGGTCCCCCGCACAAATGGAGGAACTCCAATGTTACACGATGATCTGGAATGCGGATTCCCAGCGTCGGGTTCCCCGCCGTGACGACATCTGGAATCACGTCAGATTTCCTCAACACCAGTGTCAGCGGACCCGGCATCAGGCGCCGCATCAGACGCTCCGCGCGATCATCGAGACCAATCACATAACGACACACATCGTCCACACTGGCAACCTGCACCGGCAGCGGAACGTCGGAGGCTCTACCCTTGGCTGAAAAGATCCGGTTGGCTGCCACCTCGTCCAAGGCATTCGCCGCCATGCCATAGACCGTTTCCGTGGGGACGATGACAACGCCACCAACAGCAATGGCTTCCACAGCGGGAGCAAGAACGGACTGCAGATATTCCTGACGGAACGCGTCATCCCAAGGCCCGTCGCGCGGAGGTCGCAGTGCGATGATGGTCGCCATCCCCGTCTCCCTCAACCGTTCGGCCCCGGTTGGTTCCCGGCGACAACCCGGTCGATCCCTGCGAGGTCCTTGACGACCTCCACTGTCGTGAGTTCTGCGCGGTGGAACATGTCTTTCACAACGTGGCTCTGTCCGATGCCAACCTCGACGACAAGCAATCCGTCGTCCACGAGCAACCCCGACGCCTGAGGTATCAACGCCCGATAGAGATCAAGTCCATCGGCGCCTCCGTCCAGTGCCGCTCGCGGTTCGTGATCCCGAACCTCCGCCTGGAGCGTCACGAACTCATCCGAGCGCACGTAAGGGAGGTTAGCCGCAATGACATCAAAACAACCCGTCGCCTCGCGCGTGGAGCGACGCAAGGGACGCAGCAGGTCTCCACAGACAAAACCGACTCGATCGATGACCCCCAGTCGCTGTGCGTTTCGCCGGGCCACGCGCAACGCGTTTGCGGAAATGTCCGTCGCCACCACCGTGGCGTCCGGGAGATCGTGCGCCAAACTCAAGCCAATCGCGCCGCTCCCTGTCCCCACATCCAGCAAGCGTATCCCGCCGGCGCGTCGCGCCTTCCGTCGGCAGTGGGCGAAGCGCAGCGCTGTTTCCACCAGAGACTCCGTTTCCGGGCGGGGGATGAGCGTGGCCGGAGTCACCGCGAAACTCAACCCCATGAACTCCCTAAATCCCGTGATGTAGGGAACCGGAACCCGGAGCGTCCGAAGCTGCACCGCCTCCCAAATTCTCGACGCCAATCCCTCTGTCAACTCCATTTCGGGGTGGGTCAGGAGGCACACACGTCCAATACTTGCAGCATGACAAACAAGGATCTCAGCATCCAGTATTGGGCTGGCAACCCCCGACCGACGCAGCGCGTCAGTGGCCTGCCCTGCAATCTCGCGAATGGTCATGGATTGGCAGTTCCTCAGCGCGAAAAGTCAAGACTGTTGTGTCTGCAACATCAGCTCCCGGTCGTGAGACTGGAGCACGTCGAGCACCTGGTCAATCTCCCCTTCCATAAAGGAGTCCAGCGAATAGAGGGTAAAGCTGACTCGATGGTCGGTCACACGATTCTGGGGGAAATTGTAAGTGCGAATCTTCTCGCTTCGATCACCGCTGCCAACCTGCTGTTTGCGGTCCTGAGCGATCTCGTCCTGCTGTTCTTGCTGGCGGAGCTCCAGCAGCTTTGCGCGGAGGATACGGATGGCCTGCTCCCTGTTTTGGAGTTGTGATCGTTCATTCTGGCAGGCGACAACGATCCCCGTCGGCGTGTGAGTTATCCGCACCGCGGTCTCGTTCTTCTGAACGTGCTGTCCGCCGGCGCCGGAGGCTCGAAAGGTATCCATCTCGAGGTCACCGGGATCAATCTGCACCTCGACGGACTCGGCTTCGGGCAAGACTGCTACGGTTGCAACCGAGGTGTGAATTCTCCCACTCGTCTCCGTGACAGGAACTCGCTGGACGCGATGCGAGCCACTTTCGTATTTCAACCGACTGTAGGCCCCGTGTCCCTTAATCAGCACAACCGCTTCCTTCGTCCCTCCCATCCCCGTCATGTTGTGGCTCAGCAACTCGATCTGCCAATGTTGACGTTCCGTGAAGCGTGAATACATCCTCAGCAGGTCAGCGGCGAAAAGCCCTGCCTCCTCCCCCCCTGTTCCGGCGCGAATTTCCATAATGACATTTTTCTCATCATTGGGGTCCGTCGGCAGCAAGAGCATCCGCAACCGGGACTCCAGCTTGCCCAACTCCGCCGCCAGGCTTGCGGTCTCCAGTCCGGCGAGTTCACGCAACTCGGGATCGCGGTCATCCCGCTGAAGTTCCTGGGTCGCATGGAGTTCCTCTAACACGGACTTGTATTCACGATACGCAGCAACCATCGGTTCCAGGCGGGCGCGTTCTTTTGCCACCGCTTGGAAGCTGAGGTGATTTCCCGCGACCTCGGGATCACTCATGCGTTCCGTCAGATTGCTGAACTGATTCTCCAGTTGCTCAAGTCTATCAATCACGCTTGCATTCTCTCCTGTGCGGTCGGACTCTGTGAGTCCGCTCGGACTCTATGAGTCCGCAAGGATCGGTACAATCAACCGGGATGGGCGCGTGCAGACTCGTGGGACTCTCCGAGTCCGCGGGAGTTATCCTGCGGGAACCGGTTCAGGACTGACCACGGCGGTCAACTCCACCTCAGGCTCCTCTTCCAGGTTCAGCACGGCTTCCATGGCCTTAATGGCCACCTCAATCTGGCTGTCATCGGGACGCCGGGTAGTTAATCGCTGCAGGGAAAGGCCGGGGAACAAAAGGATCCTCCCCCACCAGGTATTGCAGCGACCCGCGACAAACCGAACGAACTCATAGGACACACCTGCAATCACCGGCAACAACGCGATGCGAGACAAAACGCGCAGGACGAGGCGCTCATCCCACCCCAGAAACGTGAACCCGATGATGCTCACGACCAACACGATGAAGATGAAGTTCGTACCGCACCGGGGATGAGCCGTGGAATAACCCCGCGCGACGGCAACGTCGAGCGGTCTCCCTTCCTCAACCGCCCACACGACCTTGTGCTCGGCCCCATGGTACTGGAAGACCCGCCGGATATCCTTCATAAATCCTATGACGACGACGTAAGCGATAAACATTCCCAGGCGAACGATCCCTTCCGCGAAGTTTTGCAGGATCGGTCTATCCTGGATCGGTTGAATGAGATCCGTAAAAAAGTTGGGGACGACCACAAACAGCACCAAGCCGAATGCAAACGCGGCGATCATGGTCAAGGCAATCGCGCCGCTGGTAAGAATGGGTTCGCCCTCACATGGTTGTCGGGGGTTCTTCCTGCGCCGGCCTCGCGCTCTATCCTTTGTCAGATCCCCGTAATCCTTCTCACCGACGTCTGACATCGCGACCTCGGCGGAGAAATTCAGGGAACGCATCCCGAGAATCATCGCCTCGATAAGGGCAAAAATGCCTCGAATCAAAGGGCGATCCAATGCCTTGTGGCGTGACAACAGGGACCGGACGGGCTCGCGGCGGACAACAATCTCTCCAGAGGCGCGCCGAACCGCGACCGATACGTAGTTCGGACTGCGTATCATCACTCCCTCAATCACCGCCTGCCCACCAAGAAAGAAAGGCTTTCCCATTTTGTTTCCCTGATCGAAGCGATAGCACCGCTCTGTGCAATAACTGCACGCGGCAATTGTACCCGAATGCTCTGGTATTGACAATGCAGCATCTATGATCTACAGTCAATTGCGCTTTTGACTTCTCAACCAGAAATGGTTATAATTCGCTGCATCTACAAAATGGCGCTTGATGGAGCCAATGGCTGGCAATCCTTTTTGCACCCAGAAACCAATTGAGCGAGGAGACCGATGAACATCTCCGAGGAAGAAATTTACGAACTCAAGCCCATGTGCAACTGTTGCCGTAAGCGAGTTAGTCGCATTATCCTCCCACACTCCGACTTCAACGAGTCCGGTGACTATCTGTTCCACTGCAAACTGTCCGGGAAAATTACCAAGATCAAGAACATCGATGAAATTGTGAGGACGGGCAGACAGGAGCCAGAAAGTTAAGGTCCCAAGTTCCTCCCCGCGATCAACTCAGCCGGGAACGCAGTCCATAGCAGAACGCCGAGCGACCCATCACTACAGCAACATTCAAGGAAGAGCAGGTGGAGGTTACCGATTGGATTCGCGCATAGAAATCTCGATTGCCATCCGGGACAACCCAGACGTTGTTATGGCCAGAACCGAAGCACGATACTTCGCTGAGGAAATTGGATTTGAGCCTGTCGACCAGTCACGCATCGCCGCGGCCGTGTCAGAACTCGCTGCCAACGTCGTTCGGTTTGCCGACGGCGGCGAGATGTGGGGCGCCCGCATCGATCGTGATGCAACCAAAGGGATTGAGTTCACTTTCCGCGACCGGGGCCCGGGAATCGAGAATGTGGATGAGGTCCTCAACGACGGGAGTGCGGGCAACGGACACTCCCGTTTCGGGATGTCGACGGCACGCGTCCTCGTCGATGAATTTGAGGTGGATACCGAGATCGGTCGCGGGACCACCGTGGTGATCCGCAAGTGGGTCCGGCACTGAACGCTGGCAGCGCCGCCAAGCTACGGGAGGTGTGACTCCTTCGGCTGCATTTTCGGGAAGAGCCGCAAAGCGTTTCCGGTTGTCACCTCTTTCACTTCCTCCACGCTGCTGGACCGGACCTCCGCGATAGTTCGCGCCACTTCCACCACGCGAGAGGGTTCGTTGCGTTGTCCTCTACTTCCTTGCGGAGACAGGTAGGGGCAGTCGGTCTCGATGAGCAGACGTTCCATTGGAACACCGGACACAATCTCCCGTAGTTCGCTGGACTTGGTGAATGTGACGATCCCCGTGAACCCAAGGTAGAAACCCACATCCAGACACCGATGGGCAAAAACGCGATCACTGGTAAAGCAGTGGAAGACTCCCTCAACCTCCCCGTCCGCTTCATCCTGAAGTATCTGCAGTGTGTCGTCGTCCGCCTCACGGTTGTGAATGATCAGCGGCAATCCCGTGACCCGAGCCATGCGGACGTGAGCCCGAAAAACGGTCATCTGCTCCAAGCGCGTAGAAAACTCGTAGTGGTAGTCCAGACCGGTCTCCCCCAGCGCCACGACAGAGATCTTCACGGCCAGTTTCTCCAGTTCTCGAGACGAGTCGTCGCACCAGGTCGCGGCGTCGTGGGGGTGGATTCCCACCGCGGCAAATACTCCAGGATACCGCTCCGCTTGCTCCACCGCACGGCGGCTCGATGCGATATCGAAACCCACGTTGATGATCCCGCTCACTCCGGCTGCGCGCGCGCGTCGAATCGCTTCGCCTCGGTCTTCGTCGAAGTCGGTGTGCACGAGGTGGGCATGGGTATCAACCATTGTCCACGCGCAGTTCCTTCATCACTTGGACGAAAAGGTCCGGACAACACAACGGGGCATCCATCGTCAGGTAGACAGTGTTCCGGCGGCGCACACCCAGCGCGCTGTCCCCTGCTGTTACCAGCGCGTCTTGTGTCGCCATCGGATAGAAGAGACACTCGCCGTTGATCGCCGGATACCGACACCCGTTCATCACAAACTCGTGCCCAGGCGCCATTGCGGTCCGCGCCTCCAGCCGTGCCGTAGTGGCCCCGATGAGCTTACCAAACTGCTCCGCAATTAACCGTCCATCAGTGGTGACCTGAGGACCCGCCCCGTAAAACAGGAGTCTGCCCCCGCTATCAGCAAACGACTCTAGAATCTCCCAATCAATCGGTCGGAGCATCCATCCGTATGGGTACAGAACACAGCCGTATTCACCTTCCCGGCGACGGAAGCCGCCCGTTTCGGTCGGTTCTTCGGCAGTGGTGATGACATCGGGGGGAACAATATCGTATGAAATGGATTCGCGGTCCAGCAGCCTGCAAACTGCACCGAGAGAACGACGATACCGGGCGCGCAGCGTAGCGTCCAGCGCAGCTTCTGCGCCCCAGTTCCAGACAACAGCGACATCCACGGACTCCGACGCTTCGGGTGGGATCGCCTCCAGCCAACCGTCCGGCTGCACCGTCCATCCCAGTCTCCGCGGCAGGTACTTCGCCACTGAACGCGCCACGGCCCGCGATACATTTTCAGGAGGGTTTCCGTCACCAATAATCCCATCGGCAGTGGAGCGCGCCAGTCGGTAAACATCGACAGGCGCGTGCGTCGGGTGGCTGCCATCCATAAACACGATGGGAACACGCGGTCCACGGCGGCAACGGATGGCGCGTGCGACGCTGCTCTGCAGGCGGAACAACATATCGCTCCAAGCGGCATAGTAGTTTCTCCGAGTGATTGCGGTCTCGGGCGTAAGGGCTTGGCGCAGATCGCATTGGAATCGATCGCGGAACTCTCGAAGGAATTTCGGTGAGTAGAACCGGTTGTCCACAGCGAGAACAGCGGGGTCCATCGCCGCTCCCAGCACAAAACCGGCAGCTCCGGGGATGGCATCAATGATACTGTCCACCAGCCTCCGATCAGCGGTCTGACACCGCAGATCGGCGTAATCGGGGAACGGGGACTGGGAGTTGCCCTGTGTAGCCAGCAGCCTCCCGGAGAGGCCGAACTGCGCCCGATGGTTGTCGAGGGCGCGATGATCCAGACACAGCCACAACTGCAATCCCGCCCCCGCCACCGATTCGGCTGCACGGCATATCTTGTGGACTCGCTGTGAATTCACTCCCAGGCAGACATCAGGACCACTCTCAGACGCGTCCCCGCCGCTCGACTCAACGGGCAACAGAACCGCTTCGGCCCCTTCATCCCGGAGAGTGTTGAGGTCGGCCAGCGGATGCGCGGAATCTCCCAACCACGTCTTCATTCTTCGGGGAGACGGAATTGGAGCGCTAAGAGTGTGTCGCAATATGCTTTGAGGAAGTGTTTGCATGAATGGCAGCGGACTCTCTGAGTCCGCGACGATGTCTGTTTCCGCTTCTATGCCTGCAGCAGGTCTTTGATCTTCTCGAAGAACCCCTTCTCCTGACCACGCAACTTGTCACCGCGGGTCTCGGCAAACTCACGGAGCAAGCCTTTCTGCTTCTCATTCAGGTCGGTTGGCGTAACGACTCGGATGACCGCGTGCTGGTCTCCCCTTCCGTAGCCATGGGGGTCCGGGAACCCCTTGCCGCGAATCCGGAAGACCGTGCCCGTTTGAGTTCCCGCCGGAACCTCAAGGTCTTCCTTACCATTCAAGGTGGGGATTGGGATTCTGGTTCCCAGGGACGCCTGAGGAAAAGTGATCGGCACTTCGCAGTAGACATCTCCGTTTCTACGCTCGAAGAAGTCATGAGACTTCAGGTGAACGAAAATGTAGAGGTCCCCGGGCGGGCCTCCGCCGGGCCCATCGTTGCCCTGTCCGGGAACGCGGACGCGCGCGCCGCTGTCAACTCCGGCAGGAATTGCCACCGATAGCTTGCGTTTCTTGCTGGCCCGGCCTTCGCTGTGACACTCCGGACATGGATCCGCTATGACTTGTCCGTCTCCCTGACATCGCGGACACGGAGTCACCGTCTGGAAGTGCCCAAAAAAAGTCGATCGCGACTCTCGGACCTGCCCCTGTCCGGAGCAGTAAGAGCACTTCTCCGGAGACGATCCAGGCTTGGCCCCCGACCCTCCGCACGTATCACAGGTCTCGAACCGTGTCATCTCGACTTCATGCTCGACACCTGTGTATGCTTCCTCATAGGAGAGAGAAAGATCGTATCGAAGGTCATCCCCTCGGTAGACGCGGTCGCGCGGCCGCGAATCCCCAGACCCTCCAAAGAAGACGTCGAAGATGTCGCTGAACGACCCCACGCCAAAGTCCCGGGAGAAATCGAAGTCGTATCCGCCCGGAGCGTTGTGCCCATAGCGGTCGTATCGGGCCCGCTTGTCATCATCGCTGAGAATGGCGTAGGCTTCGCTTAGTTCCTTGAACTCTTCCTCGGCTTCTTCCTTGCGGTCCGGGTTGATGTCCGGATGGTGCTTCCGTGCGAGAGTGCGGTATGCCTTCTTGATTTCGTCTTTCGGGGCGTCTCGGGTTACGCCGAGTACTTCGTAATAGTCGCGTTTGGCTGTTGGGTTTCTCATAGGGTGTATTCGGACTCTTTGAGTCCGCGGCAAAAACAAACCTTCCTTCTTCGCGGACTCAAAGAGTCCGACTGACGTCAACCTCCCGAGGGGCAGGCATTGTCGTCTGCGCAGGGGGCTGAGGCCACGTGGACCTTCGAGGGACGGAGGAGACGATCATGCAACAGGTAACCTTTCTGTAGCTCCTCGACGATCTGACCTTCGGGAACCACCTGGGTCACAATGCTGCCAATCGCCTCGTGCAACGCTGGGTCAAACTGCTGTCCATGCGCGCGTACTGGTTTGAGACCGCTCTGCTCCAGTACTTCCACCAACTGGCGCGCAATCATCTGAACCCCCGCCTTCCACGACCCAATATCTCCGTTCTCACCACCCGACTTAAGGGCACGCTCAAAGTTGTCAATCACTGAAAGCAGATCTGCGATGAGCCGCTCGTTGGCATACTGAAGCTGCTCCATCTGTTGCTGCCGACTACGCTTGCGGAAGTTGTCAAGCTCTGCCTGGGCGCGAAGCGCCCGATCTCTCAACTCGTTCTTTTCAGCTTGAAGCTGCTGGATTTCCTGCAACAGCGCCACCGGGTCGGGAGAAACGTCCTCGATGGCTGGTTCATCGTTCTGTTCCGCAGGTGGATTTGTCTCGTTGACAGTCTCCTCCTCAATCTCTACAACAACGGTCTCTGCGGACTCATAGAGTCCGGGCTGATCGTTGGCGCTGAGAGGATCATTCTTTCTGCTTGACAATGTTTCTTACCCCTTTGTGGCGTTACATCGAAGAAAGGATCGACACGCACTTCTCAAGCCGTCGCGTAAGGTAGTCCACGGCGGACAGGGCGTCCGCGTACTGCATCCGGGTGGGGCCCACCACGCCCACGCCCCCAACCACCTCTCCCTGGATTCTGTAGGGCATCCCCACGAAACTACACGAACGCATCGGCTCCAGTTCGTGTTCGTTACCTATGATCACCATCGGATCGGAAGAATCGAGCTTGGCGCCCAGCATCTTTGCCACCGATCCCGGGTCGTCCAGCGCCTCCACAACCTCTCTGGCCTTCTCAACGTCCGAGAACTCCGGATGCTGCAGAATGTAGACCAACCCCTCAACGATGATTCGCTCGTTGGGATCGTCCGGGATCGTTTGCTGGATGTAATCGAAGGCTGTCTCGAGGAAAGGATCATGAAAATCCTGGGGATTATCGATGTCAGCAAACTTCATTTTTTTGACGGTGCTGAACGTTTTCCCCTGGAGCTTCGCGTTCAAATAGCTGGTGACGGCATTCAGGCGGTCAGGGGACAAGGCAGAAGTTGTTTCGTACAGCTTGTGCTTCACCTGACCCGACGAGCTAATCAACATGATCAACATCCGGTGGGGATTGACATTGTTCATCTGGACGTGCCGCATGGCGTTATGGTCGACCGTTGGCACCAGCACCACCGACGTGTACCGTGTCACATCCGACAGCAGGTGGCACGCCTCGTCCAATATAACCTCCAATTCGGAAAACAGAGGGCTCAATTCCCTGCGGATGCGACTGGAATCGGAGCGCCGGAGAGAACGCGGCTTCATCAATACATTCACATATTGTCGATAGCCGGCGTCTGTTGGGATGCGTCCAGCCGACGTATGAGGCTGCTGAACGAAGCCGAGGTCTTCAAGGGCAGCCAGTTCGTTACGGATGGTCGCCGAACTCACTCGCAGCCCTGAATCACTCAATATGGTCTGGGAACTCACCGGCTGCGCATCCAGAACGTAACGTTCAACGAGCACTCCCAGTATTTTCTGCTGCCTTGAGTTTAGGGCTTCCGCCAACGGCTCACATCCTTCGACATTACATACTGCGGGAACATCACGTACTCCCCTCGGCAGGACGACCTGCCGTTCCCTGGTGACCTGCAACTGTGACTGCTTTGTTAGCGCTCCTGCTGCCGGTGTGCCAATATCTTACCATCAGACCTGCGGTTGGTCAACGAAGGAGACGCCACGAAACAGGGCTTCGGACGAGGAGGACCAGCGCGCGTATCAAGCGGGGGCGATACCGCATGGAGGTCGATGGAGTCAGCGGCAACCACTGCTACGACAGCAACAACTACTCCACAACTTTCAGAGACAGGTTGTCCACGTACACCATGCCCTCCGCGTCGGCGTCGGCAGAGAAGATGAGTCCGGTGAAGGCGGCGAATTCCTGCTTCAGATACGGCGCTTTGCGCTCTGCAGTGGAGCCGTCCGGCAGAGCGACCTGTATTTCCCACTGTTTGAGCTGGCCCGCCCCGACGGAGAACCGTATAAGTACCCGACACCACTCCCCTGCCGGTGCTGTGGTCAGCCGCTCCTTGCCGATCATCACCTGACCATCGGCAAGGAAACCGACCGAAGGTCCGGCGTAGTAGGATCCCGGAGCGTCCTTGTCTGAGTAGTCCCGCAGTTCTACCCACAATCTCCCCGGGAGCGATTTGTCCTGTTTCAGATCGAAGGAAAACTCCACCGGTCCCTCGCGGACGTCCATGTCCATGCGGCTCAGATAGGGATAGAAGATTCTGGGCAGTCCTTTCTGGTCGACAAACTTCAGGCTTCTTCGCCCCAACTTCGCGGTGTCCTCCGAAACCCCAATGGAGGCCTTCCCGCTCACCCCGTTGGCAGCGAACCGCCGCGGACAAAAACCCACCGGAACGTCCTCGAAATCCAGAGTAAAGCTTTTCGGGAGAGGCGGCAACGTGGGCCACTGCATTGCGTGAACCGGATCGGGCAATAGACGCAGGCGATCCAGCAGTTCCCACCGGTAGGCTGACTCCACTCCCGCGCGGGAAGCAACCTCGCGCGGGAAATTGGCGGCATCGGGCGATACTCCCAAGTAGTTGGTGCGAATGTCATGGTCCTTGGCGGTGTTCTTGTTATGCACGATTTCCCTTGGCGTATACGCAACATTGTACTGAATATTGTCTTCCACCAGAAAGCCGGTGCTGCCCTCGTCGAAGTACAACCCACACTGCCCGGGGGAGCAGGCGAACTGGCTGGGCACGCTGTCGTGGAGGAGGTTGCCGCGGATGACCGTTCCCGGTTGCCGTCCCAACGTGTAGATGGCGCCCCCGTCCTGCACCAGTTGCATGATATGGTGGACGTGGTTGCGCTCGATCAGGTTCTCTCCACAGGTAGATGGCCCGTCATCCCAGCACCAACCCACTGCGATCCCGGTGTAGGGATTGTTCCTCACGGTGTTGTGTCGGATGCGCGTGCCCTTCACCACGCCGCACCAGATGCTGTTAGCCGAATAGTGGATTCTACCCGTGTCGGTGATGGTGTTGTTCTCGACCACGTTACCCGTAGGAAGCACCGGATAGACTGAGTTGCGGTTCATCGAGCTTTCCCCGACCTTCACGCCGCCGCCGCCGAGGTCGTACATGAGACATCCGACGACCGAGCACTCCTGGCTGCCGACGCCCAGCCCAATCCCGTAAGCGCCCGTGTTGGCAACGATGCAACGTTCAAACCGAAGGCGCTTCCCCGCGGTCACCTCGATCGCTGAAGAAAGTTGCGGCTGGCCTTGGGAAGTGTCGTAACCATTCAGCGGAAGCGGCCACTCGGTGTGCAGGAAGCCAATGCTCTCGAACGTAATATTCTGCACGAACCGGGGGCCATCAAGTCCACCTTTGACGGCAATCAGCCGCTCCAGCTTCGGCGCGACAAAGGTTGTATTCTGCAGCGTTTCTCCCGGCAGTGGAAGATAGATCAGAGTTCCTGTCGGTCTGTCCAGGTACCACTGCCCGGGTCGCTTCAGCTCTTCCTTCACGTTCTCGACATAGTATGGGTTTCGTTCATCCTTGTACCAACTGCCGATGCGGAAGGTGGGCATCGCCGTGAACTTGACGATGTTCTTTTGCATGTCCGGATTTGCGATCCGCAGCCGGGACGCGCTCCACGAATGCAGGGCCACCACCTCCACGTCGTCCAGGTTCGCCCAGTTCTTCAAGTCGCCGGGGAAGAACACGAAGTCGTCCTGTGCTGCGCGATGGGGAGCGCTCTTGCGCTGAGGCGACCATGTCAGGTCCGCCACCGCCAGCATCCCCTTGCAGGGACGAAAACGACGCGAGTAGAACGGCTCCCCCTTCCGCTGCGCGAACAACTGCCGAAAGTGCCACTGCCCGCCCTTCACGTCGTCAATCACCGTCTCCCATCGCTCCGGTTTGGAGTTCGGGACCTTCCGCCATTCGCCAATCACTCTCCCGCCGCTAAGGAAGGCCCGCTCTCCAGGATAGGACTGGTAGATGACCGGCGCGGTGTCGCTCCCGGAATCCTCCACGCCAAAAACCAGCGTGTCCCGTAGGTGGTAGACACCTTCGCGCAGCAGTACGCGTACCGGACCGGTCGAGTCGCCCTTCTTCCTCAACTCTCGCACGGCATCCCGCGCTCTCTCCAGAGAGGCCAATGGTCCATCGGTGCGCTTGCTGTTGGGTTCAGGCAGCCTTCCCGACCACCGATCATCACCCTGCGTGGAAACGTAGTAACGCGCCGCGTCGCCATCAACACCCACTGCATGGACGCTCGCAGCCATGAGTATCACCCCCATGAGTATCCAAATGGACACCTTCATAGCACTTTCCTCCCGGACGACAATCGCGCTTGCGGCACACGCTAAGCTGGCCAACAATACCACTGGAGAGCACTGGTGTCAAAGAACACCACAAGCCATCGGGAAGCCTTC
>MNXM01000223.1 GCA_001872605.1 Armatimonadetes bacterium CG2_30_59_28
AACCAGACGTATTACGGTTTATTGGAGTGCTGTTTTGCAGTAATATTTTGACGAATTTAGAGTTTTCCGGGAACAGAAAAGGAGGTCCCAAAGTGGGCAAGGCAAAATTTCAGCGAACAAAGCCACACATTAATGTGGGAACGATCGGTCATGTAGATCATGGAAAGACGACATTAACGTCGGCGATCACCAAGCACCTGGCGTCGCGCGGGATGGCGGAGCATAAGACGTTTGACGAGATCGATGCGGCTCCGGAGGAGCGCGAGCGTGGGATCACGATAGCGACGGCGCACGTGGAGTATGAGACGGAAAAGCGTCACTACGCGCATGTGGACTGTCCGGGACATGCGGACTACGTGAAGAACATGATTACGGGAGCGGCTCAGATGGACGGAGCGATCCTGGTGGTTTCAGCGGCCGACGGGCCGATGCCTCAAACGCGGGAGCATATATTGCTGGCGCGTCAGGTGGGAGTGCCGTACATCATCGTGTTTCTGAACAAGGTTGACATGGTAGACGACCCCGAGCTGGTGGAGTTGGTGGAGTTGGAGGTTCGGGAGTTGTTGAGCAAGTACGAGTATCCGGGGGACGATGTTCCGGTGGTTCCTGGCTCGGCTTTGCGTGCGATCGAGTCGGAGGATGCGGACAGCGATGAGGTGAAATGCATCTGGGAATTGATGCAGGCGGTGGACGACTATGTGCCGACGCCGGAGCGCGACGTGGACAAACCGTTCCTGATGAGTGTTGAGGACGTGTTCACGATATCGGGGCGTGGGACGGTCCCGACGGGGCGCGTGGAGCGCGGGATATTGACGCGCGGCGAGGAGGTTGAGATTGTGGGATTGCATCCTCAGGCACGGAAGACCGTGGTGACGGACATTGAGATGTTCCGTAAGTCGCTGGAGCGGGCGGAGGCCGGAGACAACGTGGGTCTGTTGCTGCGCGGAGTGGAGCGCAACGACGTGGAGCGAGGTCAGGTGATATCGAAGCCTGGGAGCATCCATCCGCACACGAAGTTCTCGGCGGAGATTTACGTACTGAGCAAGGACGAGGGTGGGCGTCACACGCCTTTCTTTAACGGGTATCGCCCGCAGTTCTATTTTCGGACGACGGATGTGACGGGTGAGGTGACATTGCCGGAGGGGATCGAGATGGTGATGCCGGGCGACAATGTGCAGGGAGAAATTTTACTGATTCAGCCGATAGCGATTGAGGAGGGACTTCGGTTTGCGATTCGCGAAGGGGGTCGCACCGTTGGCGCCGGAGTCGTCACCAAAATCGCTGAGTAGGACGGATGGAACGGACGGCGGGTTTCGCAGTGAAGGGGCTTGACCGTAATAACAGGAGGCATCCATGGCGGGGGACAAAATCAGAATTCGACTGAAGGCCTTTGATCATAAGCTGCTCGACCAGGCCACCGAGGAAATCGTGCGCGCGGCGCGGCAGACGGGCGCGGGGATCTCCGGCCCCGTTCCACTGCCTACGGAGAAGAACATCTACTGTGTGATTCGGTCGCCCTTTATCGACAAGGAATCGATGGAGCATTTCGAGATCCGGACACACAAACGTCTAATCGACATCCTGACTCCAGACCCGCGCACCGTCAACGCGTTGATGAGTCTGGAAGTTGCCAGCGGCGTCGATATTGAGATTAAACTCTGATCCCTGCGCTTCGCATCAGTAACGACGCGCCACGGGGTGGTTGATGGGGAAATATCATGGGAAAAATTAGTGGACTTCTAGGACGGAAGGTGGGGATGACTACCATCTTCACGGACGAGGGGCAGGAAGTGCCTGTGACGGTGGTTAAAGCAGGTCCGTGCGCAGTTGTCCAGATTAAGAAGAAGGACAGCGACGGCTACGACGCGGTTCAGCTTGGTTTTGAAAGCTACCCCGCGGGACACGAACAGGTGAGTGGATCTGTGCCACGAGGCAAGGCCGGGAACCGAGCCAAAGGTCGACCTACGGCGCCCATGGTCGGTCACTACAAGAGACATGGCGTCACACCCAAGAGGAAACTCGGCGAGTTCAATTCTGCCCCGGGCGCCGACCTGCAATTGGGAGAGGCGATCAAGGCAGATCTCTTCAAGGTTGGGGAGAGAGTCAAGGTTGCAGGCACCTGCAAAGGGCGCGGGTTCTCCGGCGTCATGCGGCGACATAACTTCCGCGGCCAGGGAGCATCCCACGGATCCAAAATCCATCGGGCTCCTGCTTCGGTGGGAGCTACGGACGCGGCTCGGGTATTCAAGGGGCAGAAGATGCCGGGTCAGTACGGCAATGTCCGCGTCACGGTTCGTGGACTTAAGATCGTGGGCGTGGATGCGGAGAAGAATCTGCTTCTCATTCGAGGAGCGGTGCCGGGAGCACCGGGCGGGTTGCTGAGAATTGAGACGAACGGCGGATGAATGGCCACGGGGGGATATATTCCGCTGCGGAGGCGGCTAATCATGTTGGAACTGCCAGTCTATAGCATTGATGGAGAGATGTCTGGGAACACGGTCAGCTTGAACCCTGACGTGTTCCAGTCCGAAATAAACGGACCCGTGTTGCACCAGGTCGTCTCCGTCCTGATGGCGAATCAGCACCAGGGGACGGCCAGTACGTTGACGCGGGGGCAGGTGAAAACCAGCGGCCGCAAGATCTGGAGACAGAAGGGAACCGGCCGCGCGCGACATGGCACACGCAGTGTGCCTCTATGGCGAGGGGGCGGCGTCGCTTTTGGGCCCGTGCCGGGATTTACCAAGAAGAGGGTTCCACGGAAAATGCGGCGGGCGGCCTTCACCAGCGCCCTCAGCGTTAAAGTGGCCGATGAGGCTTTCTACGTTGTCGAGTCTCTCGACCTCGCAGACGGAAGGACCCGGACCATGGCTGCTGTTCTGGAGAAAATGGGACTTACTGGGTGCAAGTCGTTGATTGTGCTGGAAGCCCCCAACGACCATGCCATACAGGCGGGCGCCAACCTCTCGAGGGTGGAGATTCAACTGCTCCACCAGACAAGTGTTGTAGACCTGATGAAGTACGACAAAGTCATCATGACCCGGGCCGCCGTTGATGAGATTGAAAGGAGGCTCTCCAACTGATATGGATATTCATGTCCTGATTGAGCGCCCCATGATCACGGAAAAGAGCGTCATTGGCGCTCGCAAGGGGAAGTACACATTCAAGGTGCATCCCGACGCTAACAAAATTGAGATCCACAAGGCGATTGAAGAAAAATTCAAGGTAAAGGTGCTGAAAGTCAACACCATCAATGTTCCGGGCAAGAAGAAGCGAATGGGGCGTTTTCCTGAAGGCAGGACCGCTTCTTGGAAGAAGGCCATCGTCACCCTTGCTCCCGGTCAGAAGATCCCGCTGTTCGCAGGCATGTAGGGAACGGAGTAACACAGCATGGGAATCCGAAAATACAAACCCGTAACACCAGGTCGTCGTGGCATGACCGTCCATACTTTTGAGGAGGTCACTGCCACAAAACCGACGAAATCGCTTGTGGCGCCACTAAAGAAGCATGGCGGTCGAAATAACCAGGGGCGTTTGACGACGCGACACCGCGGTGGAGGGCACAAACGACGCTACCGGATCATTGACTTCAAGCGTGACAAAGATAATATTGCGGCTGAAGTCCTGACGATCGAGTACGACCCCAACAGATCCTGTCGCATCGCGCTGATCGAGTACTCAGACGGGGAGAAGCGTTACATGATTGCTCCCGATGGGCTCCAGGTGGGCGCCAGTGTGCAGTCCGGAGAAAAGGCAGAGATTCGTCTGGGTAACGCGATGCCGTTGAGACGGATCCCGACCGGACACTCGATTCACAACATCGAGTTGACTCTCGGGCGGGGAGGGCAGCTTGCTCGTAGCGCCGGCTGCAGCGCTCAATTGATGGCAAAAGAGGGGAAGTACGCCCACGTGAAACTACCCTCCGGTGAAGTGCGATTGGTGAATATCGAGTGCCGGGCGACGGTCGGAGCGGTGGGCAACAGCGATCACGATTCCATCAATCTCGGGAGCGCCGGACGCAATCGGCACCTGGGCTGGCGTCCGACAGTGCGCGGCAAGGCCATGAATCCCGACTGCCATCCACATGGTGGCGGAGAAGGCGGATGCTCCGTGGGTCGGCGCAAGAGCGGCCCGGTCAGTCCCACCGGAGTGCCTGCCATCGGGTTCAAGACCCGTAAGAAGAAACTCTCAGACAAGTATATCGTCCGCAGTCGCGGCCGGTAGGATGGCGCGATCTTGGTTTAGGAGTGTGTTTGGAGAATGGCTCGTTCGATTAAGAAAGGTCCGTACGCAGACCCCAAGTTGCTCAAAAAAATTGACCGCATGAATGATAGCGGAGAGAAGCGTGTGATCAAGTGCTGGTCCAGAAGCTCAACGATCTTCCCGGAGATGGTAGGGCACACGATCGCCATCTACGACGGTCGGAAGCATGTTCCCATCTACCTTACGGAAAACATGGTGGGACACAAGCTGGGCGAGTTCGCACCCACACGAACATTCCGAAGACACGGTTACCATACGGAGCGCGCCGGCGGGCTTACATGAGAGTCCCCCCCGGGGTTGTGCGGAATTGAAGGGAAAGGACAGTCAACATGGCGAAAGCAGTAGCGCGATTCATCCGGACGTCGCCCTATCGGTTGCGAAAAGTAGCGGACCTCGTTCGCGGCAAGGAAGTTGATGAAGCAGAAGACATCCTCCTTCTTATGCCTCAGCGGGGGGCCAGATACCTTCGCAAGGCCATCCAGTCCGCGTCTGCAAACGCAGAGAACAATGATAATTTGAGTCGAGAAGAGCTTTATGTTTCTCGAGTTGTCGTCGATGAAGGGCCAACGCTGAAAAGGTTTTGGCCTCGGGGCCGTGGTCGAGCCGATACGCTGCTAAAGCGCACCTGCCACATCACGGTTGAGGTGGAAGAGAGATGATGGGAAGAGGGCGGAAATGCAGACGATGGGTCTCTTCCGTCCAATACCGACCACGAAGGAAAGGTGGCATTACGTGGGCCAGAAAGTGCATCCTGTGGGCTTACGTCTTGGGATCAACAGGACGTGGGAAAGCAAGTGGTACTCGAAGAAGAAGCAGTACGCGGATTTTCTGCTGGAAGATATCCATATTCGCACGTTGATTCACGACTATTTTCGGAAGCAGAATCCGCCCAAGGACGCCGCCGTCTCGCGGGTTGAGATCGAGCGCGCTGCGACCAAGGTCAACATCGGTATTCACACGGCCAAGCCGGGTATTATTATCGGTCGTGGCGGAAGAGATGTAGAGGATTTACGGCTGCATATTCAGAAGCGGATCGGCAAAGATATCAACGTCAGCGTTGTGGAAGTAAAGATTCCTGAGCTGGACGCCCAGTTGGTAGCGGAAAGTGTCGCCAATCAGATGGAACGGCGCATTGCATTCCGACGCGCCATGCGTCAGGCGATGACTCGCACGATGAAGAACGAGAAGGCGTTGGGTATCAAGATTCGGTGCTGCGGACGTTTGGGTGGCAGTGAAATGGCGCGGGTTGAGGAGACCAAAGACGGCAAAATTCCTCTTCATACCCTTCGCGCCGATATTGATTTTGGGTTTACGGAGGCGGGTACCACCGCTGGCAACATCGGGGTGAAGGTCTGGATCTATAAGGGAGACATTCTGCCTCCGAAGGCGCTGCGTGCCTTGGATCAGGCAAAGATGCGTGCGGAGGAAGAGAAACGCCTGGCGGCCGCCGAACAGGCCGAGACCGAAGCGGCTGCGATGGCGGAAGCGGCGGCTTTGGCGCAAGCTGAGGAAGCGGCGGAAGCCGAGGAGGCGGTGGGAACTGGGGCGACTCCGCCGTTGCCACCGGAACTGCAGGCACTGCAGGACCTGCCTCCGGAGTGGGAATTTCCTGCGAGGTCTCGGTCGGTGCAGGCGGCAAACGTTGTAGCTAATTCTGAGGATAACTCGATGTCCGAACCAGCCAAGCAGGAGGGTCGCTGAAGATGTTGATGCCGAGCAAGGTTAAATACCGCAAAATACATCGTGGCCGCCGCCGAGGGAAAGCCTATCGTGGTTCAACCGTCTCTTTTGGAGAGTACGGTCTCCAGGCCCAGGAGGTAGCGTGGATCAACTCACGCCAGATTGAAGCGGCTCGTATTGCGATGACAAGCTATATCAAACGTGGCGGTAAAGTTTGGATACGCATCTTCCCGGACAAGCCTGTCACGAAGAAACCGGCAGAAACCAGGATGGGCAGCGGCAAAGGAACCCCGGAGTATTGGGTCGCCGTTGTCAAACCCGGGCGCGTCCTCTTCGAGATGTCGGGCGTCAATCCCGTTCTGGCGAAAGAAGCCATGCGGCGCGCTGCGATGAAACTGCCGATACGAACGAAATTCCTCGTTCGAGAGGAGATGGAGCATGCCTGAAGGAAAGATCACCGAGATTCGCAACAACCTGAGACTCGCTTCCGACGACGAACTGCAGCAGGAATTGGGAAAGGCCAAGGAGAATCTCTTTACCTTCCGTTATCAGGCAGCCACCCAGCAGCTTGTCGATGTCATGCAGATCCGGCGGGAGCGAAAGCATATCGCGAGGGTCATGACGATTCAGCGACAACGCGAGCTTGAGCGGGGAAAGACAAACCAAGGTTAGAGGGAGTCATATATGTCGGAGCGTGGCAGACGGAAAGTTCGAGAAGGCGTTGTCGTGAGCGACAAGATGGATAAGACAGTCGTCGTCTCCATCAAGCAGTTGACGCGGCATCCTTTATATCAGCGCGTGATGAGGCGCTCGGAGAAGCTGAAGGCTCATGATGAATCCAACGAATGCCGCACGGGGGACCGCGTGAGCGTTATGGAATCCCGACCGCTTAGCAGGGAAAAGCGCTGGCGGGTGGTCCGGATATTGGAGAAAGCGAAGTAGGTTGTGGCCGACGGCGCCGCAGAAGCTCTGTGCAGGCGTCGAGGTACTGACTCGGAACCTGACACAAGGACCTGATGATGAAATTGTTTGCACCAGACAAAATGAGAAATGTCGTTCTGGCCGGCCAGGCGGGTTGTGGCAAGACAACTCTGGCCGACGGCATGCTGTACTCGGCTGGCATGGTCAACCGTTTTGGGAAGGTGGCGGACGGCACCAGCCATTTCGATACGGAGCCCGAAGAAATCGCGCGGAAGAGCAGCGTTTTTTCCACCACGGGTTACGCTGAATGGAAGGGATATCGTATCACGGTCATCGACACTCCTGGTTTTCCCGATCTGCTCGGATCGATCCCAGGGCCGTTGGCAGTTGTCGAGGGAGTCGTGCTCGTTATTTCAGCCGTTGATGGGCTGGCGGGACAGACCAAGCGCACTTGGGACATGGCCAAACGAAACGGCCTTGCTGGTCTGGTGTTTGTCAACCGAATGGACAACGATCGCGCTGAGTTCGCGGCGCATCTGGGAACCATGAAACAGAGATTCGGGATCCCCGTAGTTCCGCTTCAGATCCCGATGGGTGCCAGTGAGAGCTTTTCCGGCGCGATCGATGTGCTGAGCGGGAAAGCAATGAATGCGGACGAGACCGGTAAGGAGCAGCAAACGGAGATTCCGGACGAATACACGGATGAGTACGAGATCGCCCGGGAAGCGCTGGCGGAAGCTGCCGCGGAAGGTGACGATGAATTGCTCGAGAAGTACCTCGACGGGCAGGGGCTTACGGACCAGGAGATCCTATCCGGTTTGCGATCTGCCATCGCCGATGGGAAGGTGATGCCGGTTCTGTGCGGGGCGGCAGAGAAGGGGATCGGGACTTCGGGTTTGCTGGATTCGATACTTAAATTCTTCCCCGCGCCCTGTGAATTCCCACCTTTGGTTGCTCGCAAGCCGAATTCGGATGAAGAACTCACGGTGGAGCGGTCCCCAGAAGGACCATTGACGGCGCTGGCCTTCAAGACGGTGGCCGATCCCTACGTGGGAAGGCTCACCTATTTTCGTGTATTTTCCGGAACACTTAAGTCGGACTCAGAATTCCACAGTTCGAACAGGGGACAGAAGGAGCGTATCGGCCAACTCTATCTCATGCAGGGCAAAGAGAACTCCCCTGTTGCCAGCGTCACTGCCGGAGAAATCGCCGCCGTGGCAAAGCTCGAACATACCAATACCGGGCACACAATGTGTGGAGAGGGCTCTTCGGCTGTTTTGCCCGAGTTGGTGTATCCGCGACCTTCCGTGTGGTTGGCAGTGCACCCCAAGACACGGGCCGATGAGGACAAGATGGGAATCAGCCTGCGCCGTCTGGTGGAGGAGGACCCGTCGCTACAGTTCTATCGAGACCAGGGGACAGGGGAAACTCTTCTGGCGGGACTGGGGGACTCCCACTTGAGTCTTGCCATCGAGCGCGCCAAACGCAAGTTCGGCGTCGAGGTGGACACAACTCTGCCGAAGGTTCCTTATAAGGAGACCGTGCGCGGTAAGGCAGACGCTGAAGGTAAGCACAAAAAACAGACCGGTGGCGCAGGTCAGTTTGCCGTGGCGGTGGTTGAGGTCTCCGGTCTGCCACGAGGGTCTGGATTTGAGTTTGAGAACAACATTGTGGGGGCGGCGATCTCGACGAAGTACGTTCCTTCCGTCGAAAAGGGTGTTAGGGATCGAATGGTGCGTGGCATTATCGCCGGATACCCAATGACGGACTTTAAGGTCCGGCTGCACGACGGCAAAGAGCATCCCGTCGACTCCAACGACATATCGTTCCAGATGGCGGGTCGATTAGCCTTGGAAGCGGCGGTCCCGTTGGCGCAGCCCTATCTCCTCGAGCCCATCATGGATGTGGATATCACGGTGCCGGAAGAGAATATCGGTGACGTGATTGGCGACCTCAACTCCCGTCGGGGAAGGGTGCTGGGCACTGAGCAAGTGGGTGAGACCCAGGTGGTCAGGGCGCAGGTCCCACTCGCGGAGCTTTACCGCTACGGGGCCGATTTGAGGTCGATGACCCGAGGCGAAGGCAGTTTCGCCATGGAGTTCGCACACTATGAGGAAGTTCCTTCTCATGTGGCTGAACCCATCATTGCGCAGGCGAAGAAGGATAAGGAACAGAACTGATGATTTGCACGCGGCAGTCGGATTCCCCAGCGGGAGTCGACGCCGGGACAACGAGCGAAGTGCTCCAGGAGAAAGCACCGATGATCAGACCGCAAACACGATTGAAAGTTGCCGACAATTCCGGCGCACGTGAACTGATGTGCATTCGGGTTCTCGGTGGGTCCAATGCAGGTTCCGCCAATATCGGCGACCAGATTGTCGCCACGGTGAAGGTTAGCGCCCCCGCTGCGCCCGTCAAAAAAGGCACCGTCGTGAAGGCCGTCGTCGTTAGAACCAAACAGGGCCTTCGTCGGCCCGACGGATCGTGCATCAGCTTCGACGACAACGCCGCTGTGCTGATTGACCCGCAAAACAACCCAACGGGGACGCGCATTTTTGGTCCGGTCGCGCGCGAGCTGCGAGATCGAAAGTACATGAAGATTGTTTCGCTGGCGCCTGAGGTTGTTTAGCAGGAGCGCAAGGCGATTGGGGAGGTACTGAGTGAAGACGCACATCAAGAAAGGCGACCTTGTGATGGTGATGACCGGCGAAGACGGCCCCCACGGACCCAAGGCCGGACGTCGGGGACGTGTGACTCAGATCATAGCGGAGAAAGGGCGCGTGGTGGTGGAAGGTGTGAATATGGTCATCAAACACCGCCGAGGCGGCCGACGATCCAATCCGCAGCAGATGCAAACGGGCCGCTTGGAGATGGCGGGTCCCATTGGCATCTCCAATGTGATGCTTGTCTGTCCTCGGTGTGATCGACCCACGCGGATTGCCGTTCGCATCGGAGAAGGTCAGGCGAGGTCGCGAGCCTGCAAGCGTTGCGGCGAGGTAGTTGATGAGGCGTGAAGAAAACACTGATGACTAAACCTCGAAGGCAGGAGTAGGGATATGCCCCGATTGAAAGACCGATATCAGACAGAGATCGTTAACCAGATGACGCAGCAGTTTGGGTACTCCAACCTTATGGAGGTCCCCAAGCTGGAGAAAGTTGTCGTGAACATGGGAGTGGGAGACGCGCGTGAGGACGCCAAGTTGCTGGACGCCGCGATCACCGATATGACAATCATCACGGGACAGAAGCCCAGGGTGAACCGGGCCAAGAAATCCATCGCCAACTTCAAGTTACGCCAGGGAATGGCCATCGGGTGTTCGGTTACGCTGCGCGGCGACCGCATGTTCGAGTTTCTGGATCGTCTGTTGAACGCAGCGATTCCGCGCATTCGTGACTTCCAGGGGCTTCCGACTCGGGCCTTTGATGGGCGCGGCAATTACACAATTGGCCTGAAGGAACAGCTCATCTTCCCTGAGATCGACTACGACAGCGTTGTGAAAGTGCGCGGAATGGACGTCACCATTGTAACGACGGCAGGCACCGACGAGGAATCCCAGGCCCTTCTGAAGGCTCTGGGAGTCCCCTTGAAGGATCATTGATTGAAACTTGAAACCGGTAATACAAACCAGACCGCAGGTCGTCTGGTTGGAGAGGAAGACAGATTGTGGCAAAAACTTCGCTGATTGCTAAGTGCAACAGGTCCCCCAAATTCAAGGTGCGGCGTTATAACCGCTGCCGACGCTGCGGCAGGCCGCGCGCGTATATGCGCAAGTTTGGCTTGTGCCGTATATGCTTCAGGGAACTGGCCCACCAGGGGATGGTCCCCGGTGTCACCAAGTCCAGTTGGTAACACTAAGCCGGCGACAGATACGTGGTCCCGTGTCGCCGGGGGAGAATTCGGGAGGAAACCTGCTCGGTCCAAGTGAATCGATCAGAAGCTTTAAACGGTGAGGAAGTAAACGGTGAATACTGATCCTATCGCAGATCTGCTGACACGTATCCGAAACGCCTCTCGTGCTCGCCATGACGAGGTGAAAGCTCCGGCCTCCAGACTTAAGCTGGAAATCGTGCGAGTACTCCAGGAAGAGGGGTACATAGCCGGGTACCAGCACTTGGAAGACCGGGTACAAGGAGTGATCCGCATCTCCCTGAAATACACAGGGACGCGGCGGCGGCCCGTCATCAACGGTATCGAGCGCATCAGCAAACCCGGGCGACGCTTTTACGTTGGGAAGCACAGCATCCCTCGTGTGGAGGGCGGATTGGGAACGACGATACTGACAACGCCGCGGGGCGTGTTGACAGATCGCGACGCGCTTCGACTCGGTGTGGGTGGCGAAGTGCTCTGCAAGGTGTGGTGAGGGGCCCTGCATCGTCTCTGACGATCATCCCGCAAATCGCGCACAACAGGTGGAGTCGGCACTACAGGAGTAGAACAATGTCTCGAGTCGGTAAGATGCCAATTGTCATTCCGCAAGGGGTGACTGTGAAAATCAACAATTCTCACGTTTCCGTTCGAGGACCCCGTGGGGTCCTCGAACGGACAATTCATCCGGATATCAATGTCGCGCAGGAAGTGGATCAGATTGTGGTCCGACGTCCGAGTGATGCCAAGAATCATCGGGCGCTTCACGGACTCACGCGCGCTCTGGTCGCCAATATGGTGAAGGGTGTTCACGAGGGATTTGAGCGGTCTCTCGAACTGCGCGGCGTCGGGTATCGCGCCGAGGTGCAGGGGAGGCAACTGAATCTGCAGATAGGCTACTCGCACCCCGTTGAGATACCGATCCCGGACGGACTGGAGGTCGAGGTAGCTTCGGTTTCTCCTAATTCCGAGAACGGATACCTGACTGCGCGGCTGGCGGTGAAGGGTGTTGATAAGCAGAGCATTGGTGATTTCGCAGCGTCGATACGGAAGGTGAGACCGGTGGAGCCTTACAAGGGAAAGGGCGTCCGCTACGCGGAAGAAGTGGTCCGGAAGAAACTTGGAAAAGCTGCCAAGGGCGGAGAAGGCGGCAAGGGTTAATCGTGCAGTTGTGAACCGAATCGGAGTGATGGATAGATGAAAGTGAAAACACGACGAGATGCGCAGGAGCGACGGCGGATTCGCATCCGTAAGAAAGTGTACGGTACTGCGGAGCGCCCGCGCTTGTGCGTGAAACGATCTTTGAGGCACAGCTCCGCTCAGTTGATCGATGACGTCTCAGGCACGACGCTTGTCAGCGCCTCTTCCATCGATCCCGGGGTGAAAGAGGAAGTCGGGAGCACAGGAACGACCGCCGCGGCCGCCAAGGTGGGACAACTCATCGCTCAACGCGCCAGGGAACGAGGAATTGAGCGGGCCGTTTTCGACCGGAACGGGAACCAGTATCACGGTCGTGTCAGGAGTATTGCGGAGGCGGCGCGAGCAGCAGGTCTTCGGTTATGATTAGCAACGCTTGGGAGGTCGAATATTGGCACGTATAGAAGCACAGAGCCCTGAGTTTGATGAGAGACTTATTCAACTCAAGCCCGTTGCGAAAACGGTGAAGGGTGGAAGGAAACGACGGTTTAGCGCTCTTATGGTTGTGGGCGATGGGAAGGGCAACGTCGGCGCAGCGATTGGGAAGGCTGTGGGCGTCCCCGATGCCATTCGCAAGGGAGTGCAGAAAGCCAAAACCCGGATGGTATCTGTTCGGCGCAATGGCACCACCATCCCTTACCAGGTGATCGGGCGGGTGGGAGCGGCACGCGTTCTGCTGAAACCGGCTTCCCCCGGAACAGGGGTGATTGCGGGAGGTCCCGTGCGCGCGGTGGTGGAAGCCGCGGGCATTCGGGATCTGTTGACAAAAAACCTTGGTTCCGACAATGCCATTACGTGCGTCTGGGCCGCCCTGGAGGGACTGGGCCGACTCCGGGACCCCAAGGAAGTGGCAAGAATCAGGGGAGTCTCGGTGGAGAGCTTCCCCAGATACTTACGGCGGCTCGATGTGAAAATAGAAGGAGATGAACAGGATGACCTCGTTATCAAAGGACAGTCCGCAGTTGAAGATAACACTGAGAAAGAGCCCGATCGGGTTCTCGAAGGATCAAAAGGCGACAACCAGGGCACTGGGACTGAGAAAGCTTCATCAAACAGTAACAAGGCCAAATAATCCAGCCATCCGGGGAATGGCCGGCAAAATCTGCCATCTTGTCGAAGTTCAGGAAGCAGAATGAACGGAGTGCACAAGGAATGAGAATCGAAGACCTTCAATCGCCCCTCGGCTCGCGTCACTCGAAAAAGCGCGTCGGGCGCGGCACCGGTTCGGGACTGGGTAAGACTTCTGGTCGTGGGATGAATGGACAGAAGTCGCGGGAGCAGGTTCGGCGGGGTTTCGAGGGTGGACAAATGCCCCTGCAGCGACGATTGCCGAAACTCCGAGGCATCAGCCGCTCTGCCATGCCCTCCGCAATGCACCGCAAAAAGTACGCCGCCGTCAACGTGGGGCAGTTGGAGCGATTTGACGCGGGTGCTACGGTGAGCCCGGAAACGCTGAAAGACATGCGGATGGTCAAGAAACTTGAATCGGGGTTGCGTGTGCTGGGTGAGGGAAGGATTACCAGAGCGCTTACCGTTCGCGCGTCACATTTCACGGTGACGGCTCGGCAGAAAATCGAGGCGGCGGGTGGAAAGGCAGAGGTGATCTGATTGCTCTCGAATCTTTCTGCGGCCATGCGTTACCCGGACCTGCGCGGGCGCGTTCTGTTTGTGGTCGGCATGTTGTGCGTTTATGTCTTCGGGCTCTGGATCCCGGTGCCGGGCATTGATCGAGACAAACTGGCGCAGCTCTTTCAGCAGGGCGGCGAGTTGTTCGGGATGCTGGACATCTTCTCCGGCGGTGCGCTGAAGCGCTTCTCCATTTTCGCACTGGGAATCATGCCGTACATCAACGCGTCGATCATCTTTCAACTGCTGACCATCGCCATACCGCAGATCAAAGAACTGCAACGTGAGGGAGAGTATGGGAGAAGGAGGATATCGCAATACACTCGGTACCTGACTGTCGCTCTGGCGTTTGTCCAGGCGCTGGGTGTGACCATCACCATGCAGCGGTCGGATATCCTTATGACGTCAGGGTTCATCAATATCATTCAGGTCGTGTTGACACTCACTGCAGGGACCTCTTTTTTGATGTGGCTTGGGGAACAAATTACAGACAAGGGTATCGGCAACGGCGTATCGCTAATCATTTTCTTTGGGATCATGGCGGCGGTTCCCGCCTCCGTCAGCGAGATATTCTCTCTGTGGAGTGCAAGAGTCATTACGTTCTTTAACATTTTCCTGCTCGCGTTTCTGTTCGTAGGAACGATTGTGTTTATTGTTTACATCACCCAGGGAGAGAGGCGCATTCCTGTTCGCTATGGCGACCGGGTCGCCGGTCGGAAAGTGATTCGAGGGGCGCGGACCCACCTGCCGATGCGGGTGAATCAGGCGGGCGTGATCCCCATCATCTTTGCGGTGTCGGTGGTACTGTTCCCCGCAACGATTGCTAACTTCATCCCGGTGGGAACGGAATGGCATATTTTTGGTTTGACCTTCGACCTCTCCTACTGGGCCAGTCGGGTGAGAGACTTCTTTACGCCTTCGACCAGTTGGATTGCCGCCGTCCTCTATGCGCTGCTTGTGTTGGGGTTCACGTACTTCTATACGGCCGTTGTTTTCGACCCGAAAGAAGTGGCGGATAACCTGAAGAAGTATGGGGGGCAGATTCAGGGATTCAGTCCCGGTCTCCCAACGGCGCAGTACCTGGACAGAGTACTGACGAGGATCACTTTTGCCGGAGGTTTGTTCCTGGCGCTGGTGGCCCTCATGCAGTACTGGGTGCCGACTTGGACGAAGATCACGTCCTTTGGGCTTGCAGGGGGCACAACTTTGCTGATCGTCGTCGGTGTCGCGATCGAGTTAATGCAGCAGTTGGAGCAGCAGCTCAAACTGCGGCAGTACGAAGGGTTTGTGAAGTAGTGGTGACCCCCAAGCCGTGGGACGCTCATGGATCCGAGGCTGGATAATGCGACTAGTTTTGCTGGGGCCTCCTGGTTGCGGAAAGGGAACCCAAGCCGTGAGATTGGCTGAGTATCTCGGCATACCGGCCGTATCGACGGGAGAGATCTTCCGGGAAGCGGCAATGCGGGGAACTGCCTTGGGACGCGAGGCTTCGGGATATATGAATCGCGGCGAGTTGGTGCCGGACGAATTGACCATCGGTATCCTGCGGGAGCGGATTCAGCAGAAAGACTGCGCGGAGGGAAGCCTGCTGGATGGATTCCCCAGAACGCTTCCTCAGGCAGAAGCTCTGAAGATGCTGTTGTCCGGAATGGGCAAGTCTCTCGGCGCGGCGGTGAACATTGACCTTGATAACGAGACCATTGTGGAGCGGCTCAGCCAGCGGCGTGTTTGCGATGGCTGTGGCAAGACCTTTCATTTGGTCGCCTCCCCACCGCCGGTGGATGGACGATGCGACGCTTGTGGAGGCCGGGTGATCCAGCGCCTCGATGATGAACCGGGAACGATACTGCGCAGGCTGGAGGTCTACCGGGAGCAGACAGCGCCGTTGATCGAACACTATCGCGGTGAATCGCTTCTAAAGACTGTGGACGGCCATGGGAGTGTCGAGGAAATTCAGTCCAGGATTCGGGCCGTATTGGCCACGTAGCAGCTCTTGTTGAAGCCGGGAATGCACTTCTGTCACCCGCTGGGGATGGCAGGGCACCGGCAGCAGGAGGGAGAGATCATGTCGAAGGAAAAGGGAGTTGAGGTCGAGGGAAAGGTGGTCGAAACGCTGCCCAATGCCATGTTCCGGGTGCAGTTGGAGAACGGCCACGAAGTATTGGCTCACATCTCGGGAAAGATCCGGATGCATTTCATACGGATTCTTCCGGGGGATCGGGTTCTCGTGGAGTTGTCCGCCTACGATCTCTCCCGCGGGCGAATCCTGTACCGGTACAAATAGTCTGCGAGGGGCAAAGGAGAAGGATACCAAAATGAAGGTGAAGCCCTCAGTCAAGAAGATTTGCGAGAAGTGCCGTGTCATTCGTCGACACGGCAAGGTGATGGTCATTTGTGAGAAACCCAAGCACAAGCAGCGCCAGGGCTGAGGCGCATTTGTCCTCAGATCATGTGGCGCGGGGAATTCGAGTCTTCGGGAGGAAGTTCCATTGGCAAGAGTTGCAGGCGTTGATCTGCCGAGAGACAAACGGATTGAAGTGGCATTGACGTATATCTACGGAATCGGGTTGGCCACGAGCCAGAAAATTCTGGCGAGGGTGGGCGTGGACCCGAACCGTCGCGTTCACGAGTTGAACGACCAGGAGGTCAGCAAGCTGCGCGAGGTCTTGGAGCGAGACTTCCGCGTCGAGGGCGACCTCAGGCGTCAGGTGACGCAGAACATCAAGCGCCTGATCGAGATTGGGAGCTATCGGGGTCTCAGACATCGACGCGGTCTGCCGGTGAGAGGACAGCGCACAAGCACCAATGCCCGGACACGCAAGGGGCCGCGAAAGACGGTCGGTGTAAGGCGAAAGAAGTAAGGACGGCGCGGCGACGCACCCCCGCGGTCGGCTGGGTGTCCGTCGTATGCGTGAGCGATGTGAGCGAGGCAAAACTGATCGGAGAGTAGTAGACCATGGCAGCAGGACGTCCCAAAGGGAAGAAGAAAGAAAAGCGAGACGTTGCGAAGGGGATGGTTTTTATTCGGTCCTCTTTCAACAACACAATCATCACCATTACTGATGTCGAGGGAGGCGCAGTGGCGTGGGCCAGCGCGGGTACGGTGGGTTTTAAGGGCACCAAGAAGGGAACACCTTTCGCCGCCCAGTTGGCCGCCCAGGCTTGCGGCCGCAAGGCCCAGGACGCGGGTATGCGGAGGATTGATATCTACGTCAGAGGTCCGGGGTCGGGAAGGGAGACGGCGATCCGTTCCCTGCAGTCTCTGGGTTTTGAGATCGGTGTTATCAGGGATCAGACCCCCCTCCCTCACAATGGCTGTCGCCCCAAGAAACGCCGACGGGTGTAGTCGGAAGGATTGACCAAGCGGGTCGCAGGATGGAAGAGCAAGGAGGTTTTCTGATTGGCTAAGTATCGAGGCCCTGTTTGTCGGCTTTGCCGACGAGAAGGCGTGAAATTATTTCTGAAGGGCGAGAAATGTCTCGGCCCGAAGTGTGAGATTGAGAAACGCACCGGACCTCCGGGATCCCACGGAGATGCGCGTCCCAAGAAGATGTCGGACTACGGAGTCCGTCTCCGGGAAAAGCAGAAAGCGCGACGAATGTACGGTATCCTTGAGAAACAGTTCAAGGCTTACTTTGCGCACGCTGCTCGGATGACGGGGATCAGCGGCGACAACCTCCTGCAACTCCTGGAGAGGCGCCTTGACAACGTTGTCTTTCGTCTCGGATATGCCTCGTCGCGCCGGGAAGCGCGCATGTTGGTGACGCACCGCCATTTCGCGGTGAACGGCAGACCCGTGAACGTCCCCTCGCTGCTGGTCAAGCCGGGCGACATGGTGTCAGTTAAACCCAATAGCCGGGCGAAGACGGGCATCAATATGAATGTGGGGAGTTCGTCACAGCACGCAGTGCCTGCGTGGTTGTTGCGGACCGATGACGGCTTCGACGGTCGCGTACTGAGCATGCCCGCACGAGACCAGATCGATTCGCAGCTTGAAGAACAGCTGATCGTTGAGTACTACTCGCGGTAGTGACGTGAGATTGCTTCGGGGATCGATGGCAGACGGTGGGAACAGAGCAGAGAGGTCTACTGGGACCAGGAGGCAAGGGGATATATGTTGGAATTGGTGAAGCCCAAAGTTCGGTGTTTGGATCAACTCGAGCATTACGGGAAATTCGTGGTGGAACCACTCGAGAGGGGATACGGTACTACCCTTGGGAATTCGCTGAGGCGCGTTCTTCTCTCCTCCATTGAGGGGGCTGCGGTCACGTCCGTCAAGATCGAGGGAGTGCAGCATGAGTTCTCCACGATCAAAGGCGTTGCGGAAGACTGCACTGAGATCATCCTCAACATCAAGGACCTGGCCATTTCAGTTTCCGACGGGGCGCTTGACGAACCTACCGTCGGCCGCATCGAGGTCAAAGGGCAGGGGGAAGTTACCGGTGCGGATGTGCAGTTGCCACAGGGGCTGGAGGTTGTCACTCCGGAAACTCATATCGCGACACTCACAACGAAGAGCGCCTCGTTCAAAATGGAATTGTGCATCGAGAAAGGAAAGGGATATTTTCCCGTCGACAAGCGGGACCGCTCCAACCTTCCCGTTGGCCAGATTCCCGTGGATGCCATTTATACCCCCGTCCGCCGCGTGAATTACTTTGTTGAGCCGACGCGCGTGGGACACAAGTCGGACTACGACCGTTTGACCATGGAAATCTGGACCAGCGGAGCGATTGAGCCCAATCGTTCGCTTACCGAAGCTGCGCTCATTCTCAGTCGGTGTCTGGACCTCTTCTTAGACTTCATCGAGAGAGAAGAGGAAGAGAAGCAGTCCGAGGAAGCCCGAGCCATGAGGAGGGACAAAGTCCTCGAATACCGCACAGATGATCTCGATTTCTCAGTGCGAACATACAACTGCCTCCGGAAGGCCAGAGTTGAGACGCTGGGCGCATTGATTCAATACACGGAGCCAGAGTTGCTCGTTATCCGCAATTTTGGGAGGAAGTCGCTTACTGAGGTGCTGGAGAAGCTGGCGACATTCGGGCTTAGGTTGAGGGAAGACAAGGATGGACTGGCGGCGATGGAGGAAGACGAAGCGTCTGAGGATTTCTCCCTCGATCACGAAGACGATGAAGTCGACGAGTTTCTGGACGCATAGTTCGAGAGTCCGATAGGGCTCGAACCCTTACGTCTGTCGCAGGAGGCTTGTGTGGGTCTGTATGGATTCGCCGTTCGCGGAGACGGTGCAGTTTTGTGGCGTGCTCTCAGCGAGGAGCTGCTTTGGTATTGAAGGAGTCGGAGGCAACACGAAATGAGACATAGGCAGGACCAGCGAAAACTTAATATGCCGGCGGATCAGCGCGTGGCCCTTCTGAAGAGCATGGCAACATCGCTGTTCATCCATGAGAAGATCCTTACCACGGAGTCAAAGGCAAAGGAACTGCGACGTTTTGCTGACAAGATCATTACGCTCGCCAAGGAAGACACAGTCGCCCGGCGTCGTGAGGTGCAGAAGGTGCTTCCCCGTCCACCGTTGGATGGTCACAAGATGCAGGAGCGCCGGTATCGTGAGAAGGAGCATCCGGAGCGGGATGTCCTGAACAAGCTGTTTACGGAGATCGCGCCGCGTTACCAGACGCGCGACGGGGGCTACACGCGTGTGCTGAAAGCTCCGTCACGTCGCGGGGACGCGGCGCCCATGGCGATCGTGATGCTGACCGGAACGGAAGCAGGATAGGCACATAGCAGTGGCCGTCCGACACTTCAAACTGACGGTGGAGTATGAAGGTACGAAGTTCGCCGGATTCCAATGGCAGAAAGACCAACGAACCGTGCAAGGCGAGCTTGAGAAGACGATTGCAAAGGTGATGCAGGAGCCGATACGGATTTTGGGAGCGGGACGCACCGATGCGGGCGTTCACGCTACCGGCCAGGTAATCAAGTTCCAGACCTGCAACGGGATACCGGTGGACAGAATTCCGTACGCACTCAACGCCGAGATGCCGTCCGATATCCGGATACGGCGTGCGGAGAAGACTTCCGCGGAGTTTCATCCGCGGTACGACGCGAAGAGCCGTCGCTATGCGTATCTGATTGACAATAAGCGTTTTCCGTCCGTGCTATTGCGTCGCGTGGCCACCCACGTTCCACAACGGCTGGATGCCGACCGAATGCAGCTCGCTGCCGATTACCTGGTGGGAACGCACAACTTCGCGTCATTCGAGGCGGCGGGAAGCGATCGAACGGGGTCTAGCGTGCGGGATCTGACGCTCTTTCGAGTGCGCAGGGATGGAAGCCGGATACGGATGGGCGTCGTCGCCAACGCGTTTCTCTACAAGATGGTTCGCAATATGGTGGGTACGTTGATTCAAGTGGGCATGGGGCGCGTGCCTTCGGAGCACGTCGGGGAGATTATTGAGTCCTGCAACCGAAAGATGGCAGGTCCCACGGCGCCGCCACAGGGCTTGTGCCTGGTGAAGGTGTCGTACTGAATGAACGCGGCGTCTCGGGGCGCGAAAGATTGCTGGAAATGATTTGGCATACCACGAGGCCGCAAAGATGGAGCCTCGTAGCGGAGGGTTCTGTATTCATGAAGACATATCAACCGAAAGCAAACGAAGCCGACCGTCAGTGGGTTCTCGTTGACGCAGAGAATCAGGTGTTGGGGCGTTTGGCCAGTCAGATCGCGACCGTGCTGCACGGGAAGCATAAGCCCCAGTTTGCTCCGCACGTGGACGTTGGAGATTTTGTAATTGTCATCAATGCTGATAAAATACGGTTGACTGGTCAGAAACTGGATCAGAAGATTTACTATCGGCACAGTCAGTATCCCGGAGGGCTTAGAGAGGTGCCTTATCGCAAGCTGATGGCGACCAGGCCAGAGCTGGCGTTGAGCTTGGCCGTAAAGCGGATGCTGCCGAAGAATTCTCTCGGTCGGAAAATGGCCACAAAGCTAAAGATCTACCGCGGGCCAGCTCATCCGCACGAGGCCCAACAGCCAAAGCCACTGGACGTGGTACAGCCAGCGTCCGCCTGATATTGAAAACCGCATTTCTTTGAAGGAGATTGTTGTGTCAGCAGAGACGAAGTTATACGCAACCGGACACCGTAAAAATGCCGTCGCTCGCGTGTGGTTGACGCCCGGCGAAGGCAGAATCACCATCAACAAACGGACCATCGATGAGTACTTGCCAAGCTCTGCGCTTCAGCAGATAGTGCTTGAACCGTTCGCGCTCACCGGCAAGCTCGGTATTTTCAACGTTGATGCCACAGCCTCGGGGGGTGGCAAGGTTGGTCAGGCGGGGGCCGTGAGGCACGGGATCGCTCGCGCACTCGAACAGACGGATGAGACGCTCCATACACCGCTCAGGGTGTCGGGATTGCTGACGAGAGACCCGCGTGTCAAGGAGCGGAAAAAATATGGCCGCAAGCGCGCTCGCCGCGGCTTCCAGTTCTCGAAGCGTTAAGTCGGAAAGCAGCACGTCGGTGGTGGGTACCGGTCGTTGGGTGTGACGTCCAACCGCCAGTCCCACTTTTTTGGGGGTACTTCAGGGTGACAACTACGCTCAAGTCGATCGGCATTGCCCTTCTGCTTGTTTTATGCGCGCCCGGGTGGCTCAGCGTCTCGGACGCTACCATGGTGATCCAGATCCATCGGGTGCGGGCAGGGGAGACGCTTGAGTCGATTGCCAACCGATACGGGGTCGCCGTCGACACCATCTGTCAGAAGAACGGCGTACCCAAAGACTATAGGCCTCGCGCCGGACAGACGCTCGTGGTGCCCATCTCCAACAATGGCGATGCCGGTCCCACAAAAGGTCCCTCCGAGCAATCCACCGTCACTACGGACGCTGCTTCAGGACGCCAAAGCTCGGGGAAGCTCTTGGTTTCCGAGGTATATTACGCCAAGGCCGGAGATACCATCGAGAGCATTGCCGGCAAGTATGGTATCTCGGCTGACACAGTTCGCCAGAAGAATGCTCTGAGCGCAAAGGCGCGACTTCAGACAGGGCAGCTTCTGGTTATTCCTATCCGCGAGAGCATTGTCTATAAGCGGGACGACAGCCCGGAACGTGGCAGTGGTAAGAGCGCGGCTGGTGTCCCAACTGCCTCCGGACAAAAGTCGGACGGCAAGGTGGTTGGTAAGCTGGGAGTGATTTCCTCCAGCGGCGCGAGAATCCGCAAGTCAGCCAGCCCCACAGGCAATACGGTTTTCACCTGCACCGAAGGAACGCAACTCGTCATCGTCAACCAGAAGAACGACTGGTACGGCGTGATGATGATCGACGGTTCCACCTGCTGGGTGCCGATGAAGTACGTTCGCGCGCTCGGTGTCGAGTTGGTTGCGGGCAGAGCCGAACCTGGCACTCCCGGGGCCGGTAATTCCTACATCGTGAACGAAGCCTATCGGTACCTCGGTATTCCATACGTGTATGGAGGCACTTCGCTGGGTGGCATGGATTGCTCCGCCTTTGTGCGCCGCGTCTATCAGAGTCGTGGCACTTACCTGCCCCGCACCGCTGCGCAGCAGTTCAACGTTGGGTCTCCCGTGGGATACGAGCAACTGGAGCCGGGAGATCGGCTGTACTTTTCCGGCAATGGGTACCGTGTCGACCATACCGCCATCTACATCGGTAGCGGACAGATCATTCACGCCTCCGGACGCGCGGGTCAGGTGACCGTCGACAACCTCTTCAACTCTCGCCTCTGGTCCACGTTCGTGGGGGCGCGACGGTAGACGTTGCCCAACGCTCATGGCCGTGGGACGAACGATCACTCCCATCCTCCGACCAAGCCACTACTGTATCTTTTCGTAAATTCTTTGGCATTAGACGCCGGATCGCTTCAGCGTCCGGTAGCTCACATAACCGACTACCGAGTGACAGGGAAGAGCCCTTATTTCTCCCCCCCTCCGACCCGTGTTCGCTGCGAACACGGGTCGGAGGGGGGGAGAAATAAGGAGGGTAGCCTCCATTCTGTAGCTGCCTGTGTGAGCTACCGGACGCTGAAGCGATCCGGCGTCCTTTTGTGGGGGAACTTCAAGAACGATGCGCTACTATTATCGGGAAACTCGATCCTGACGGACCCCAGCGGGGATCCTTTCCGCGAGACCGATGCCCTTCTACGTTAGCAGCAGCACGCCGAGTACCACCAGCACCCCGTTCACAACCACGCGCAGGCGAGGAACATCGATCTTATGCTGACACCGCACACCGAGGGAACTGCCAACAATGATACAAGGCAACAGCAGTAGACAGTTCAGGAAGAGCGTCGCTGACAGCATCCCGGTCAATGCGTAGAAAGTCAGTCGGTAGAGCATGGAGATGAGGAACACCGTCTGCATGACCGCGATAATCGTTTCTCTGGACCAGTTTTGGCGGTAGACGTAGACGACAATGGGCGCGCCGCCGATGTTGAAGGCGCCGCCGATCATCCCGCCCAAAAGTCCAGCGACAGGGCCCCAGAATGGCCGCATCCCAGCTCCCACCTTTGGCGGCAGTAACAGCCCCTGGAGCGCAACGCTAATCAGGACGACCGCCAGCGCCTTTTCCACAATCGCGTTGTCCATCTTTGCGATGAACAGGACGCCGATCGGGACTCCGAAGACGAGTCCCGACAGCAGCCCCCATCCCTTGCGCAGGTCCGTTCCTTGACGCGTCTGCCAGAGAATCGACGCGGCATTGGGGACGGCGAGTACTGCAACCAGCGGCGTCGCGGCCTTGACAGTCATCAGGAATGGCAGCAGCGACATGGTGACCATACCGAATGCGAAACCCGTGACTCCCTGCAGGAATGAACCGGCCACTATGATTGCCGCCGTGAAGGCGAACTGCAGAGGGACCTCCATCACAGTTCGAGCCTCCAGTTACCGGATAGAAGACAACCGGCAAATATGGGATCCAGTTGATCGGGGCGCGCGTCCATGACTCTCCACGGTGTGGCAGACGATGAACGTGTATCTTACCAGATTCACGTGGAGACGTAAACTTTACTGCCTTTGAAGGCGATGGACTGCACCTTTGGCTTGAACGGCATGTCGCTGAATTCCACCACGGGGTTGAGTCGCTGCATGAACTGTTTCTTTAAAGACGCCGGAGCCTCGGCGTGATTCAGCTTCAGGGACTCGAGCTCGTAGTTCAGATTGTTGTCGGCGGTCACAGCGAGCTTGCCAACTGTCCGGATGGGCCCTTTGAACATGAAGAGCTTCCAGGTCCCCGAAATTGTGACTTTGCCACCGTCGAATTTGGTCTTCAGTTTCATGTCTTTGGTGCTTCGCCCACGGGCAAAGAGGCTGTCGAGGTTGCTTTCAGAGATTATGGCGTTGAGACGAGTACGCGCGGTACTGATGGTGACGATGTCGTCGTCTTTCAACAGTTTCTTCACATCAATTCTGACATCGTCGGCTCGCATATCGATTTCCTCCGCCGGGACCTTCTTGATCATGGCGGGAGCACTGCGAATTACCACGGCCTTCAATCGACCTTCGCCAGCAAGCGCGGTGTTATCATAGGGGATAATCTTGATCTCTGCGGACTTGGGGTTCTCGGGGTTGGTGAACCCAGCGCGAATCTTGGCCTCGAGTCTCCCGAGCACCAGGTCAGCGGTTGACTTGCCTAGCGCCCTTCCTCCTTGGGAGAGCAGAAATAGCGTCGCTGCCGCTGTCAGCGTCAACGAGACGCTGAGACTATGCTTCCACCTGTTCATCATGTCCTCCAGCAATTCCCTCGAGTTTCGTTTACGTGCACACGCTTGCTTGCAAGCGCTGGGACGCACCGGTCTACGCCGTGGTTCCGCGTTCTTCCCCAGCAGCCCAAGGATAACTATAATGCCCCAGAGCCGCAAAAGCAAACGCCGGGTTGGGTGTAAGTAAGATTGGTGATGCGTGGCCGGCCCCAGGGGGCTGATTGCCACCACGCATCACAAATCATAAGTAGGTCGTCAGAAATACTGTCCGCCCTCTGTCATTCTGAACGGTGTGAAGAATCTCTGCCGCAAAGGAGATTCTTCGTCGTTCCTCCTCAGAATGACAGTTTGGCGGAGGGCTCGAAGGGACAGTATTTCT
>MNXM01000085.1 GCA_001872605.1 Armatimonadetes bacterium CG2_30_59_28
TTTCACTCGCGTAGGTTTCCCCAACCTTTCGTTTATACCTGGCCGACCCCAGGGCGCTGATTACCTCCACGCGTCACAAATCTTACTTACACCCGGTCAAGGGCTGCGGTACAACGATGCTCACGGAGGGATTGATCTTAATCCATTGCGCTCGCGAGATTGGTGAGCATCATGGCAGACGCGAAACGCGTTGGCAAACACATATTGGCCGCCTTCTTCGAAGCTGACCCGCCGGGGGCGTATCTTTATTTGCCAGCCAAGTGTTTCCCCGGGAGATTTCCTATCAATTGGGCATCGGTGAGGATCTCCCGCGAAGATGCGCGTCAGGCAAAGGCTCAAAGGCTTGAGTGTGTGCCGTCGCAGAAGGGGGGCTTCCCCGTTCGTTTGCAGCCACACCATGCAACCGTCTTCTTCTCGGCAATGCCTGCCTTGACGGGCGCAAAGTCTGTACCTTTATGCGAGCCATCACAGAAAGGCTGCTCAGCGGAAAGTCCGCACTGGCACCACCAGTACTCTCCCGGTTCCATTTCCATGACGTAGGGCTTCTTTTGCACGATGTTGGTTTCTGACATTTGTCTGCTCCTCTTTTCAGTTTTCGGGATATTGCCTGCTACCGGAATTGCGGCAGTCACTCAAATGACAGGCTGGCAAATGTAACGCACGACTGGCCACCCTCTTCGGCAGCCTGATTGTATTTCAGCAGTTGACCCTTTCGCAGTTCCAGACTCGTGAGCATTGCATAGACGGCCGGTACTGCATCGATGCGTGTGCGGTTATCGTCTTCTCGTATCTCTGCCAAAAAACCTTCGGCATCGAGACTCGCGACCTTGTGCAGCAACGACAGGTTCTGCGACTCAAGGGCCCGCATCTGTATCGGAGATACGGGAGACCGATCACCGAACCGGGGTCCGACGTGACTGAGATCGACACTGGCAATAACGCACACGTTCCCGTTGAAGCCGCGGACGAGATCGCGCAATGCCTCGGTGAAGCTGGCAAGTTCCGGAAGTGCCCCCGCGGGCTGTCCCGGCTGCAGCAGGTGGAGAAAGGAAGAGCAAAGCACGGGGACGATCTCCGGTTGGGCGTTCTCCTTCCCCCAGGCAACCCGGTCGAAAAGGTGTTGCAGAAAGGCCACCTGGAATTCGATGGAATGCTCGTTCCGGTGCGCTATTTCGTCCTCGACAATCCAGTCACCACACCGCTCACGAATGAAACTCACGGCGTCCTGGTTCGTCCGCTGGATCCCCAGAGGCGTCTGGTAATCCTTTGAAGAGAGAGAGTAAAGATGGTTTGCCGCGTTGTGATTGATCCCCAATATGATGAACAGGTCCACGGGTTCGGCCCGGGAGAGACCATGATAGGCCCACGCATACGTCGTCCCGCCGCGATGGAGATCGATGTGCGGTGCAACGATCGCGGAGACGCGCCTCAACCCACTCCCGTCCCCTTCCGCAGAATCAGGCGGGAGACTCCCCGGCCCTTCGGGGTGAGAGAAAAAGGAATCGATGCGACGCAGCAAGACTTCCGGCTCCGCAGGGTAAGCAGTTCCGGCGTGTGACGACGCGCGTACCGGCGCGTCGACGAAGTCACGGCGGAGTTCCTCGAAGTAATCCCGGAAGCGGGGCGAATCGAGCATCAGAGACTCGTCCAACGCTTTGATCAGTGCGGTAACCCGGTCACTGAAGACCAGTTGCCCGAAGCGGCGAACAAAGGCCGCTTGTATCTCGCTGACGGAATGAGACCCATCCATGCAACTCAAGAGCACCCCGGCTTCTTCAGAGACAATCATGAGTTGCTGGGCAAATCCCTCTGGGTCCCGAAGACAGATGTATCGCCTCCCATCGGATTGCACGGGGAAGATCTCCAGGTTGCGGAGGCGGGGTTGTTCGACAGTGGCTGACATGGCGTTCCAATATGGCTGTTGGCAAGGATGGGCTGAAGCAAGCGGGTGTCAGTATAGCACGGCAAAACGCTGATACTCAATGCCAGAGGGGTGCCCCCGACTTTTTTTGCCGGCATGGTAGCCAATGGGTATGGACGACTCCTCAGTTGCAAAACTGCACGTAGTTTGGGAGAATAGGCACGACGCACTTCAGGGCAAACAGGAGGCAAGGATTATTCGTGGAAATCATCGATACACATCTGCACGTCTCACCTGACACAGCAAATGGGTGCGATCGGGTACACGACGACCTGACGATGCACTCTCACCAATCAGGCTACATGGAACCGTGTGTGGATGTCGAGTCCTGCATCGCGCTGATGTCACGAGAGAACGTGAGTCGCGGGGTGCTCGTTCAACCCAATCATCTCGCCTATGACCACCGCTATCTGTCGGAGGCAGTTCGCAGTCATCCAGAAACGTTTTCGGGGATCGGTTGCGTGAACCCTGTTGCGCAGGAAGCGCCGAGGCAGTTGGAGGCATTGGTCCTTGAGGCCCGCCTTTCCGGGGTTCGTCTGCGACCTTACATGTACCGATCCTATGGTTTGGCTGATGCGCGAAGCTTTCCTCTGTGGGCAAAGTCCGGGGAGCTGGGTACGGTGATTTGCATTTACATGGCCTGGACGCAGGCGGCCGGACTTGAGCGAATGCTCCGCCAATTCCCGGAAGTCCCTGTCGTCATCGACCACTGCGGCATGCCGGACCTGAGTCCGGAGAAACGAGAAATGTCAGTGGGAGCCATATTGAGGCTTTCGGAGTACCCCAACGTCTACATCAAGGTGTCCGGTCCGGCGATAGCAACGCGGACCGACAATGCCGAGGACTGCGCCAGCGCGTTCATCGCGCAGCTAATGGGTGCTTTCCAAGCGTCCCGGCTGATGTGGGGATCTGATTACCCCAACAGCGCAGGGAACGAGAATTACGCGGAGGCACTGAACCGATTCGTCGCGGAGGATGGGGATCTCGGTCTCACCGATGCTCAACGACAGTGGTTCCTGGGCGGCACGGCAAGGGCCGTCTGGGGGTTTGCATGACAAGCGGGTGGGATCAGCATATTGTTGAAGAGGAACGGTAACGAGATGAAGTTCATAGCTTATATCATCGTCATACTGGGTGTTGCGGTGGTCATCTTCGGGTTGGTCACCTCTTCTCCGCAGGTCAGGAGCACATCGCCAGGTGGGCCGCTACCGGAATTCAAGGTTCAAGACTTGAGCGGCAAATCGGTGACGTCAACGGAGCTTCGCGGGAAAGTTGTTGTGCTGGATTTCTGGGCGTCGTGGTGTGCTCCCTGTCGTCTCGAGCTCCCGATATTACAGGAAATCTCCGAGGAGTTTACACGCAGTGACGTTGTCTTTCTGGCCATCAACTTAGACCTGGAGACTTCCGAAGATGTGAGGCGTTTTCTTGTTAAAGAGAGTATTCGGTTGCCCGCTTACATGGACATTGATGGTGCCGCGGCGGAGAGTTTCGCTGTCGAGTCACTGCCCACGCTCATCATCGGTGACAAACAGGGGCGTACCCGCAGCCGGCACGATGGCTTTGCCCCAGGCGCCTTCAAGGAAGATGTGCGGAAGGAGATTCGAGAAGCCCTGGAATCATGAAACCGCCCTGCGCTTCATCCACCCGGGACCGGCATATTCGGGGTTTTCCACACGCAGAGAAGTGCTTGACAGGTTATTTATTGGCAGAATGGGTGGGTTTGTGTTGCCGATCCGGTATGAGTTGCTATAATGTCAGTCATCTCACGGCAACCACACATGATGCCGGAAAGGTCGGCTCAACTTGGCATGTTCGATTGCCAACCTGCACTTCCATTCCGGTAGAAAACGGCTCAACATCGCATGATAGCCATCAATCTGGCAACCTGTTTCCTTGCTGTCCTGGGTACCTTCCTGGCCGTCTTTGAGTGGACAGCGGCCAAGCGACGTGAATTCCTCTACCTCTACATGACCACCGAAAGGCCGGACTCGGAGTATTTCCACTCCGCCCGACACCGCCGCCGACAGTTCGCTATCATGCTCTTCTCCTTCATATTGCTCACATGCAAGGAGATTTACGCGAATTCCGTGCTTTACCGTCCCACCGCGCTCATGCAACTCGATTGGCACCCATTGTCGTCGGTTTCTCCGTTGCTGCTCTATACCGAACTCGTGTCCGTGCTCTTTTTAGGGTTGGCATTCTTGATGGGACCGCGGCGTCTGTACACCCGGCTTCAGAAGTGGTTCAACTACCAACTGATTGGCATCACCGTGGTGTTCGCCCTTCTCGTGATGACGCGGCAGGTAACTGATGTCTTTCCCACTTTCTACCGCGTCTATCTCGGCGTTGTTGTCATCGCCATCATCGCGGGCACGTGCAGGGGAAAGGCTGAATCCCGTCTGCCGCAGAGTCTTGCGTTCGCTCTCCTGGCAGTTGGCGTATTTGGCAACACCATTCTGTTTCACCGCATCGCCACTTTTGCGGCGTTGTTTCTGTTCAACACGCTGCTGCTCCAGAACATCATGGAGCAGTATGAAGAGGTCGAGTTCGACCGTCATCGGATGCACCGCGAGCGACAAGTTGTCGTGTCGTTTCTCGAGACAATGGGCAACGCATACAGCACGGTCTTTGATCTGCCGCAAGTGTTGCGCATGATCATGGAGAGCAGCCTGAAGGCCACCGGCGCCACGTCGGGTGCCATCTTCCTTAAGGACTCATCCGGGAAGCTTCAAGCCAAGCTGTCGCGCGGCTTCTTTCCACCTATGTACGACAACACTGAGCCTGAATACCGCGCCCGGCGCACAGAGCTATTGCAGACACGCATGCTCGAACAACAGTTCAACATGAGTGAGGGTGTGATTGGTCAAGTTGCTCGCACGGGCGAACCCATGCTGATCATGGATGTCAGGAAGGCCGGAGTGATGAGCGACAAAGTCACCGAGTTCATGCGCAACCGATCGATGGTGCTGGTGCCGCTAACGATCCAGGACGAAGTCTTAGGCGTCATGGCCGTACTCAACCGCGAGACAGCAATCGCCTTTGATGAGGACGACCAGGGCATCCTGCAGTCGCTGGCCGACCATGCCGCGTTTGCCATCCGCAACGCTGCGATGGTCGCCGAGCTGGCCCAGAAAGAAAGACTCGACCGAGAGCTGCAAATCGCGCACCAGATTCAGCAGCAACTGTTGCCGCGCGAGTGCCCACAGTTACCTGGATTCGACCTGGCTGCTCTGGGTGAGGCTGCTCTGGAGGTTGGGGGTGACTATTACGACTTCTTCTGGATTAACGATCGCCGACTGGGCATCGTCGTCGCGGACGTCTCCGGCAAAGGAATCCCCGCGGCGATGACCATGGCGATCATCCGGAGCATCTTCCGCAGTCAGTCTCGCGAGGAACGCTCCGCCCGTGACGTCATCACTGCGACAAATTCCGTCATCTTCCCCGATCTCCGCCGCGACATGTTTGTCACGGCCTTCTACGGAATCCTCGATGTCAACGCCCGGACGCTCGCGTGGTGCCGCGCAGGTCACGAACCTGTCATTGCCGTGCAGTCCGAAGGCGGTCTTCAGGTTATCGCTCCGAGTGGAGCAGCGCTGGGAATCGCTGATGAGAGCGTCTTTGATGATATCATCGTGGAACAGCAGATTTATTTGGCCCCCGGCGATTCCGTGCTAATCTATACCGATGGGATCACGGAGGCCATGAATTCATCGGGAGAAGAATTTGGCATTGACCGCCTCAAGGCCACAATGGCCTCCAACGGTTGCCCGGACGGCGCGTCCATCATCGCGAAGGTGGAAAGGGCGGTCCATTCCTTCGTGGGAAGCGCACCTCAGCACGACGACATGACAATGGTTCTCGTCCGTGCCAGGTAGTCCACGGTCCCCAACTTCTTCGACGACAGAAAGACGTTCCCGCATGGCGCGTCTCGCGGTTGCCTGCTGCGCGACTTGCGCTGAATAGTAATGAAATCCGTCGCCAAGAGAGCGACAGGGTCCACCAGAAACGAGGGATACACCCATGATTGTCGGTCTGACCGGACGTTTTGCCGCCGGGAAAGGGACAGTGGCCGCGTACCTCAAGACACGCGGCTTCCAGTATCATTCACTCTCGGACGTCCTGCGCGAGGAGCTGAACCGTCGCGGCGAGGAGATCACCCGCGAGAGCCTCACCCAACTGGGGAACGAACTGCGGATGAAAGAGGGTCCCAGCGCACTGGCGCGCCGCGTCATGGATCGTCTGGACCCTGCCCACCATGCGATTGTTGACAGCATCCGTCATCCAGATGAAGTCGCCGCGCTGCGCAACAGTAAGTCCTTCTATCTCGTCGTCGTGGACGCGGGCGCCCATATCCGGTTCGACCGACTTCGGGCGAGGGCCAGGGAACAGGATCCCGTAACATGGGAATCCTTCCAGCAGATGGAGGCGGCGGAGGTTTCAGGAACCGGAAACAACCAGCAACTTGCGGCGGTTGAAAGCTTGGCCGACTGCGTGATTGTGAACAACCATACGCTGAGCGAACTCCACGCCCAAGTGGCTAACGCCCTGCAGATTCTGCAGGCGCGTGAGGCACAGGACCGGCCATCATGGGATGCCTACTTCATGGAGATCGCTCAGGTGGTTGCGCGGCGGTCCAATTGCATGAAGCGCAAGGTCGCCGCCGTGATTGTGAAGGACAAGCGAATCATCTCAACCGGTTACAATGGCACTCCGCGTGGAGTGCAGAACTGCAATGAGGGAGGTTGTCCGCGGTGCAATTCCTTCGCTCCTTCTGGTTCCGGTCTGACGGAGTGTCTCTGCTCCCACGCGGAGGAGAACTCCATCGTTCAAGCCGCATACCACGGTATTCCCGTGAAGGAATCTACCATCTATTCAACCTTCAGTCCCTGTTTGCTGTGCACCAAAATGATCATCAACGCGGGGATCCAGCGCGTCGTCTACAAGGCTGACTATCCGCTGAACGACGTGACATTCGATCTGTTTCGCCAAGCGGACGTGGCATGCGAGAAACTGTGAACTCGCGGGAGTGGTTGTATGCGTATCCTATTCATGGGCACACCGGAGTTTGCGTTACCAAGCCTGAGATCGTTGATTTGGCACGGGCACTCCATCTCGCTGGTGGTCACGCAGCCGGATCGACCAAGAGGACGCGGACGCAAACTGACACCTTCGCCGGTGAAGTTAGTAGCCGAGGAACACGGGATCCCGGTCGCACAGCCGGAGGATGTCAACTCTGATGATTGTGTCCAAACTCTCCGCGTCCAGAACCCCGATACGATCGTCGTCGTTGCTTTTGGACAGTTACTGCGGCAGAACATACTGAACCTCCCCCCGGAGGGGTGCATCAATGTGCATGCGTCGCTTCTTCCGAAGTACCGGGGAGCAGCGCCCATCCATCGCGCCATCATTAACGGTGACAACCTGACAGGAGTGACAACCATGCACATGACGGAGGGCATGGACGCGGGTGACGCAATCCTGCGGCGGGAGACGGCAATTCTGGATAGCGACACGGTCCAGTCGTTGAGCACGCGCCTGGCAGACATCGGAGGTGAACTGCTTTCCGAAACGCTGTCGATGATCGAGAAGGGCCAGACACCGAGGCTTCCTCAGGACCCGGTGGAAGTAACCTACGCTCCGAAGATCGAGAGAGAAGACGCTCGAATCACCTGGACCTCCCCTGCCGAAGATGTCCGCAATCTCGTACGAGGAACCAACCCATACCCGGGAGCATTCACTCATTTCAGAGACAGCGCACTAAAAGTGTGGCAGGTTGAGGCGGCGACGCCTCGCTCCGTGCATGGTCGGTGCGGGGAGATTATCGACTTCAGTCCTGCGGGAACTCCCGTCATCTGCACCGGCAATGGTTTCCTGCTGCTCGAGGCACTGCAGCCCCAGGACAGAAAGCGAATGACCGGCGCGGACTGGGTACGTGGCGCGCGCGTCCACCGCGGAGACGTTCTGGGATAGAATCGCTCTGAAAAAAACCTGCAATCCATTTGTCAGGCGGGAAAGACAAAGGTAGAATAAGGCTCAACCATCAGTGGGAAAATGGATCAAGAAAGGCGTACCGTGTCAGCGCAGGGGAAACTGCAAGAGGCCGATCAACATCGCGTCAACGGCCAATACGACGAAGCCGTTGCCCTGTATGAAGAGATACTGGCGGACCAGTCCGACCACTTTGAGGCGCACATGGGACTGGGGCTGGTCTACGGGTTTACCGGCCTTTTCGACGAATCGATTGAGGAACTGAAGAGGGCCTCCAGGTTGCGGCCCGACTTGGCGGACGCGTGGCTCAACCTCGGGAAGACGTATGCCATGCTGGGCATGTATGAGGAGGCGCGCCCCACTCTTGAGAAGACCCTCCAGCTTGACCCCGAAAACGGCGAGGCAACGAAACAGCTCCAGTTTCTGAAGGAATTCGGCTTTTGACCGATCTGTCGACGGAGGTTCCCCGACCCTTTCCCCAGTTTTTTCCCGACGTTCCACTCTCGTCCGAAGGGCGCGAGAATCGATGACAAGCAATGGAAGCCCAAGCTCCTCCCGGCGTATGGCCGTCGCCGTGCTCAACCGTTTTGAGCGGGATCGCTCTTTCCCCAGCATCCTTGAACATGGGTCCTTCGGCCATCATCTATCGAACAGGGAAAGAGCCTTCGCACACCTCCTGACGATGGGAGTTCTCCAAAACCGCACCTTGCTTGACTGGGTGCTGGGGCCCATCTGCAATCATCCACTGACCAAACTTCCTGTAGGCATTCTCAACACACTGCGTCTCGGAGCTTTCGAGTTACTGCGATTGCCGGACAAACCGGCGCCGATAATCGTCAACGAATACGTCAGTCTCGCGCGTCTCGAAGGTCACAAGGGAACGGCAAGTCTTGTCAACGCGGTTCTCCGAAAGGTGGCCCGTGTGCGCCACAAGGTCGCGGAACCGGATCCGGAGGTCGGGTTTGTGGAGTGGCTGTCGATCCGGTGTTCGCACCCCCGGTGGCTTGTCGAGAGATGGACGCGGGAATTTGGAGAGGAAGACACTGTGCGCCTATGCGAGACGAATAATGAACCTCCTGCAGTTTGTCTGCGAATTAACCCGCTCAAAGCCGGGAAACACCAGGTGCTGCAAGAACTCGAACAAATCGGAATGCCGTTCAAGGAAAGCCCCTACACGGAGAATTGTCTCATCCTGAACCTCGCGAACGCCTCTGACAAATCACCACGACTGGGGCAACTGCCGGGACTTGCCAAAGGCTGGTACACGGTTCAGGACGAAGCGGCGCAACTTGTCGGTCTTTCCACGCAACCGCTCGAAGGTCAGACTGTCGTCGATGCATGCTCGGCCCCTGGAGGCAAAACCACTCACATGGCCAGCCTGATGCGTAACAAGGGGAAGGTCATTGCGGTGGACCGCAACGCCGGGCGATTGAGGACCGTTCACAGAAACTGCGACCGACTTGGAGTCAGCATTGCGGAGTTTCATTGTGGAGATTTCAGAGACTTGGCTCGCGACTTCTCATCTGTAGCGGATATCTGCCTCGTGGACGTGCCGTGCTCAGGAACAGGTGTGCTTCGCAGGAAACCAGACATTCGCTGGCAGATCGGCCCACAGGACATCGCGGAACTGAGCAGTGTCCAGTACCAGTTGCTGGCCTCTGCGGCGAACGTTGTCCGACCTGGCGGGAGTCTTGTGTACAGCACATGCTCAATGGAACGTGAAGAGAACCACGGCGTTATCGAGCTGTTCCTTCAACGTTATGCCAACTACCGACTTGCCCCAGCGGGTATGCCTCCATCAACCGTTACTGACGAGGGGTACTTCTGGTGTCTTCCCCATCGGCACAATACCGATGGAGCGTTCGCAGCGCGGTTGACACGGAAGTTGTAGATATGAACGACAACACTTCTGACGAAATCGCCGCTCCCTGCATCACACGACCGTGCAACCTGCAATCAGCAGGGGCACAGTCCACCTGCAGCATTATCATCGAGGTCAGCGCGCTGCTCATGGCCCTCGCCATTGGTCTCTTGGTGCGCTCCACTCTCTATGAATCCGCGGTGGTGTCCGGGCGTTCAATGGAGCCAACGCTCAAACAAGGAGATCGTTTGCTGGTGAGCAAGACTGCCTATCGGGATCACTCACCGGAACGAGGCGATATCGTGTTGGCACTCGTTCGCGAGGACCATGGAGATGTGCCTGTGGTAAAGCGGGTGGTGGGATTACCCGGCGAGGAGATTATCGTTGCCGGAGGACGGCTGTTCATCAATCGCCGCGCCGCCCAGGAGCCTTACTTGAAGGAGCGGCCATACCTGAATCTTCCGCGCAGGTGGATCGTTCCGAAGGAGCACGTCTTCCTTCTTGGTGACAACCGAAACCGCAGTATGGACAGCCGTGACTATGGACCGGTTTCCCGAGGCAGTTTCATTGGGAAGGTATTTTGTGTATACTATCCTCTCAGTCGAGCGCGAAAAACCTGACTGCGTCTCTGAGAGCAACCAGATACTTGAACAAAGGAGTTAGTCTGTGGAGCAAGGATTTATCAATCAACCTCTGGTTCAGATTCTTACCGCGGTAATATTGGGGGCGGTCGGACAGATTCTGTTAAAGGATGGAGTCAAGACCGTTTTCCCTGAGGGAGTCAGTATCTCGCTGGCAGTCTTTAACGCATTCCTCAACCTCAAGGTGCTACTGGGATTCATGCTTTACGGTGTGAGCAGTCTCCTCTGGCTGATGGTACTATCCAAGAGAGACCTGAGCTACGCCTATCCCATGATTGCTGCAGGCTATGTGGTGGTAGTTTTCCTGTCCTGGCTAGTCTTTAAGGAGCATGTTCCAACGCTGCGGATTGCCGGACTGGTGCTCATCTGCCTGGGGGTTGCCATCGTCGGCGTGTCCGCTGCTCCCAATCCATAATACTGCGACCAGGTTCCATGAACTCCAGAAACCGCTTCTGGCCCATCCTTTTAATCGGCTTCCTGGCAATCTGTTTCCTGTCCCCGGTTCTCTTCACGGACAGGGTACTCCTACCGGGGCGGTTTCTCCAGCAGTTGCAACCGTTCGCCGGAATGTTGCCCGCGCAGAAGACTGCGCCCAAATGGAACGTGCTTCAATGGGATGCTCTCGCGCAGTACTATCCCTGGAGACTGTTCGCCCAGCGTTCCATCCGGAACAACGAGATTCCCCTCTGGAACCCACACCAGTTCTGCGGCACACCGTTCGTAGCGAACGGCCAGTCGGCAGTCTTCTACCCCCCCAACGTCCTGTTCTGGGTATTGCCGGTCGATATTGCCTTTGAGTGGTCCGCCGCTCTGCACATTTTTCTCGCTGGCGTTTTCATGTTTGGTCTGGCGCGCGAAATGGTTTTGTCTAAGACCGCCGCGTTAGTCTCAGCAATCAGTTTCATGTTTTGCGGGTTCATCGTGACGTGGTTGGAGCTACCAACCCTTGTCAACGCCGCGGTCTGGATTCCGGCCGCGTTCTGGCTGGTAGAGAGAGTACTGCGCTTCCCGGGCACGCGGCGCAGAGATGCCGTTCTGCTATCTCTGTGTGTGGGCGTACAGTTGCTGGCAGGGCATTTCCAGATATCACTTTACCTGTTGCTGGCAATTTTCCTTCGGGTTCTCTGGGAAAATGGTGCTGCCACACTCAACAGAGACCGTTCGAGTCGTCGCCAACAATGGCGGGGAATTGCAGCGTTGAGCATCGGCACCGCGCTGGGAATTCTTGTCGCGGCCATCCAGGTTCTCCCCACGGCGGAACTGGCGAGGTGCAACCACCGTTCAGCCGAGAGGAGCATCGAAGCCTACCAGTGGTACTTGTCGAACGCCATGTCGCCACTCCAGCTCGGACGTCTCTTTGTGCCCGACCTGTTTGGCAATCCCGGCAAGGATATCTACTGGGGACCGGGGTTTGCGACAGCAGGGCAAGCGGCTTACACCGAGTACTGCGGCTACATTGGCTTCCTGCCGCTGCTGTTGGCCTTAGCGAGTCTACCGTTCCTTCGCCGCGCCCGGGCGGGTTTCTACGCGTTGCTCTCAGGGCTCAGCCTGTTGGTCGCACTGGGTACACCTGTGACGTATCCCCTCTATTTTCTCGTTCCAGGATTCAGCCAAATGGGAGGACTGTCTCGCATCCTCATCCTCTTCTGCTTTGCGGCCGCGCTGATGGCCGGTGTGGGATGGGAATACGGTTGGCGCCAGGCCGACATCTCTCCAAAGAAAATCATCATCTCTTGCCTGCCCCTCGGCGTTGGCGCTGTGCTCGCGAGTGAGTTGTGCGCGCTGGTCGCCGCGTCAGCGTTCAGCGAATCTCCTCCCCTGCCCCTGCTGTGGGTCCCATTGCTTTCACTGCTCATCTGGTCAGTCATCGGGGGCACGCGCGCTTTCAACACCCCCCCCCCATCGCTGTTTCGCGCGGCAACTCTCGCGTGGATCACCGCTGATTTGTTTGTCTTTGCCCATGGATTCAATCCGACCGCGCCGCGCCGCACCATCTATCCTTCGTTGCCTTTGGATGCACTGTCGCACGGAAAGCGGTCGCGCTGCCTGACCCTGTCGAAGGACTGGTCTCTTTTCAGATTCCCGCGCGCCACGCTCCCTCCGAACGCCATGACCGTATATCGGCAGTACGACGTCCAGGGATACGACTCGCTGCAATCGAAGTACTACAAGAACCTGATGGCGCGTCTGGAAAACAGCGGCCCGTCACCACCGGAGAACGGCAACATGATTCTGCTGCACAACTACCGGTCCCCCATCGTCAGCCTGCTGGGGGTAAGACGCATCCTCTCCCCTGAACCCCTTGAGGGTGAACAGCTGAGACTTCTCGCGGATTCACCCCTCTACATGTACGAAAACCTCGACGCTTGGCCGGCCGCGTTTGTGGTGGACCGACTTCCTGATATTGAGGGATTGCAGGGCGCGGCGCGCCCAATGCCATGCGACATGCACAGTTACGGCGCCCAGACCGTTTCCGTCATACCGCGGCAGTCTGGAAAGTACTTGGCCCTTACCGACTCATTTTCTCCAGGCTGGCACGCGTACGCAGGCAGCGCGCCGCTCGCCACCTTTGTGTGGGCTGACGCACTAAGAGCGGCTGAGTTGCCAAGCCAAACGCCGATCCGCGTTGACTGGGTCTATCTACCGAACAGCTTTCGGGCCGGAGCGTTCCTTTCGTTTCTCACCATTCTCGGACTCACGGGCTTCCTATCTTCATCACTTCAGGTGCGCCGACGATAGCATGGTCCCGACCGCCCGCGAGCGCCGAGCGCAATTATCCACCCAGTCCTGCAAAATAGACCGGCGAGATGATTGAGGATGACAAGGGGAAAGGCATCGTTAGATTCTGCCTGACAGGGTCTGAACGCAACGCTCCCTCCGTCCCTATGAACGCCCTTGCCAGAATTCGTGCGGATTAGGTATAATCTTGCCCAATTGCGAACGGGTGGCTCGGAGCGGAGCTGCTTGGGCTACTTTGTAGTCCGTGTCCTACCGTGTCATTCCTACCCGATACTACCCGGGGAAGTGCGTCAACATGTTCCTATGGTTGGTACTGGTGCTGCTCACCATCAACCTTGGCATAGCCACAGTATGGTTCACCTATGCCCTGCTCATCGAGGCGCGCTTCAAGAGCAGTCTGGTGCCCGGCCACTGGTGGGACAGGAACCCCCTCGGGAGGCTATTGCTGCGGGCGCAGCGACAACCATCACTGTTTGATGCTGTGCTAAACCGACGGTGGGACCTCCTGACGAACTTTCAGCTTGCCGAGCCGGAGCTAACCTTCCTGAACCAGTGTACGGATGACGAGCTTGAGTCAATGCTGGGCCTTGCGGCCCAAATCATCGATGAACGGGAACAGAGGCAAGCGACAGGAAATCGTCTCCAGGGATGTGCCACACGCTAACGAATTCAGCAGGAGAAGAACGATGTGGAATGCTGTGCAAAAACTAATGGCGTCGATTATTGTGATCATGGTATTTGCGCTCGCATCCCTTGATCGCTTGGTTGCGCCGCTGGACGTATCCGTGTCAGCCCTTTTTCTCGTGCCGATCATTTTTGCGTCGCTTGCATTCTTTGTTGAGGGAGGAATGCTGGCCGCAACGGTTAGCTCCGGTCTCTTCTTCTACGGACGCGGCGGAGAGATCCATCGACTGAAAGTGGACGATGTACTCCTGCTTGCCTGTTTCTTCCTCGTCGCCTACTTCGTGGGGAGAATGCGTCGCGCGCTCCATGTGACCGAACGCCTCGCTGCTTGCGACCCGCTCACCGGTGTCTACAACCGACGACATTTCACAACGCGTCTCCTGGAGGAAATGGAAAGAGCTCGTCGTCTGAAGAATCCTCTTGCAGTGTTGATGATTGACGTCAACAACTTCAAGCATTTCAACGACCAGTTCGGTCACGCGCGGGGGGACTTCGTTCTGGAGCAGGTGGCTCGCATCCTTCGGCTTCACTCCCGACGAACGGATGTGATTGCGCGCATCGGGGGAGACGAATTTGCTGTCGTCCTCGCTGACGCAGACCCGCCCGGCGCCCATATCGTGGCAAAACGTCTTCGTAAGCAGGTTGCGCTCGAGGGCACCGGCAGCCTCGCCTTCCTGGGATCTGTCACCATCTCCATTGGAGTTGGAGAGTGGAATCGCTCGATCAGGAGTCCGGAAGAGCTTATGGAACTGGCCGACCAGGCGCTCTATTCTGATAAGTCAGGCAACCACCAGTCCACGCAATCTGGTTGCGCTGAGGCACTCGCTCTGGCCAGTTGATCTACAGCGCAACGCAAGGCAGCGATCCCGCGCCCGTCCCCCTTTTCCCTTTCCGCGTTCCCCCGGCTGTGATAGAATCCCTTGAGTCAGTATAGGAGGCCGTGCATGAACGCTGAAGTCGGAGAGATTCGTGACTTCCTCAACCGAGGGCGTGAGGAACTTCTGTCCATCGCTCCGTCCACGGTCACGGGGCAAAGTTTCCACATCGACCATACGAAACTCATCGACGAAGTCGTGAGCAGAATCTACCGTCTGTCGGTTCGCCGCGCCGCCGCTTCATTTCCAGACTCCCATGTTCCGGGAGAAACGGAAATCGCGATCGTCGCCACGGGTGGATATGGGCGCCGCGAGCTGAGTCCGTTCTCGGATGTCGACATCGCATTCATCCCCACGGCCGAAGGTCATCCCTACGTGGACGCTCTGGTCAAAGAGGCGTTTGCCCTTCTCATGGACGTCTTCATCGAGAACTCCGATCTGAACGTGGGTTATGCCTACCGACCAGTGGGCGACTGTCCGAGGCTGGATCACGAAACGAGAACTTCCCTGCTGGACATGCGCCTGGTTGCCGGAGCGGAGTACCTCGTTGAATCCATGAGACGGGAACTCCTCAGATACATGGATGTCGTTTCCTTTCTTCAGGAGAAGACTGAAGAAAGGCATCTTCTCTACCAACGGCAGCGCTCCGGATTATATGCACTGGAACCCAATCTCAAAGAAGGCTCCGGAGGTCTCCGCGACCTCCACTCGGCGCTGTGGATGACCCAGGTTATGTTTGGGGTCACCCATGACGAGGTCTATCACGAATTGGTCCGCCGAGGCATCGCCTCACCAAGGGATCTCAAGAGACTTGCGGACGCCAGAGAACAACTCTGGACGGTCCGGAACTATCTGCACCTGAGTGCCGGGAAGAAGAACGATGTGCTGGTTTCCGACGCGCATGATCGCATCGCTCGCGACTTCGGTTGCGCCAAAACCGATAACGATGATCGTCTCCCGTCTGCCCAATTCATGGATCGTTACTACAGCGCGGCGGAGACAGTGTACCGGTTCTCCAGGAAGGTGGCAAAGCGATTCCTCGAGGGTTCGCTGGCCTTGGGAAGTGGATTCGTCGCGACGCGTCAACGCATCGGCGTCGTCTCCCCTGACCTTTTCCACGAAGACCCGGCCACGATGCTTGTGGCATTCGAATTGGGGCACCGCTACGGGTTCCGATTCGATCTCGAGACAGAAGCGCTGATGGACGAAGCCTTGCCACTCATCGATGATGCGGTGCGGTCTGCCCCGCGGGCAGCAAAGTCGTTCCTCAATATATTGAAGCCAACCCCCGCCACTGGACACACTCTGAGACGGATGCGGGACCGTGGAGTGCTGCAGGCCTATCTTCCTGAAATTGGCGAACTGATGCACTGCGTGCCCGCTGATCCCGCTCATGAGCTGACCGTGGGCGAACACTCTCTGCGCGTCATCGATTATCTGGTGGAGATTGGGGACGCCGACGCCGCAAAGCCGACTCCACTTGCCGACGCCATGCGGGAAGTCACTCGTCCCGAGGTCCTTCTCCTTGCCGCCATACTCCACGATGTCGGGAAGGTTCGGTCGCACGGCGACCACGCTGTCGCCGGGGCGCAGATTGCTCAAGAGGTCGGCCAGAGACTGGGGCTGGACAGCGACGATCTCAATGTGCTGTCCAAGCTCGTAAGAGAACACCTGACTCTGGTGCGCCTCTCCCGGCTGCGGGACCTGAATTCTCCGGTAACTCTTCAACAGGCCGTGAGCGCCGTGGGGGATCGGCAGACGCTGAAGATGCTTTACGTGGTGTCGTACGCGGACACAAAGGCAGTTGGGGCGACCGCCTATACCGAGGTAGACATGCGTCTGCTGGATGAACTCTATGCGAAGGTTAATCGCGCCTTCTGCGAGGAAACACTCGACACCGATCTCGAGACCCTCGCGGCGCACGAACGCGTTCGCGTACGGACTGAACTGACGGGTTTGGATGTACCAGAAGACCGCATTCGCAGACTGTCTGAGTGGCTCCCGGCGAGTTACCTCGTTAATACACCACTCGGACTGATCGCGACCCACCTCAAACTACTCGACAGCCTTGAGTCGGAAGACGTGGTGATTGATTTCTACACCGGAGCGGGGGACGACTTCACCGAACTGACCATCTGCACACACGACGACCCCCAACCTGGCATGCTGAGCAAGATCACGGGTGTTCTCTATGCAGCGGACATCACCATCCGAACCGCACAGGTTTACACGATGGGTGGAGAGGCTGAAATCGTCCTGGACACCTTGTGGGTTTCCTATAATGCCATGCCCTTGTCTGAAGAGAAAGCCCGGCGAACGACCAATTCTCTGCGACGCGTTCTATCCGGTCAGGAGAGTGTAGAAGCCCTGATTCTGAAGACCGGCCGGCCGCTGGACGCCCGCGTGTGGATCGAGCAGGCAGAAGCGCGGAACGACCTCTCGAACGAGCACACCGTCCTGCACCTTGTCGCCGGAGACGTTAAGGGATTGCTGTACTTCGTTACCCGCGCCGTCGCGCAGCTTGGACTGGATATCCACACCGCGAAGATCACGACCTGGTCGGGCAAGGCCGAGGATGCCTTCTACGTCACCCGGAGAGACAGGCACAGAATCTCCGATCAGGATCTGTCTCGTGTAGAGGAACGCATCAAGGAACTGCTCAGCGCGGAGCCGTGCAGTCAGATGTCGCTGGCCGAGACCGTCTGAAAGCATTGTCGATTGTCGAGGGATCCAGCACCACACCACGATGGGCATCCGTTTCCATGCATAACTCCTTTTCTCTTGCCGACTACCTGTTGGACGAGACCTGCACTCGTGAGTCTCAGAACCTGTTTCTGAAGCCCTATCGTTTCCGTGACCTGAACCGCGCGAGGCAGAACATCTCCCTGCTGGCGGGAGAACCTCCACTGACGCTCGACTTCCTCGAGGTTGGCGAGGAGCTGCTGGCGGCTTGCTCCGACGCCCCTGAACCCGACGCGTCTCTCAACAACTTCGAGCGCTTCGCCGGGACTTTCGGTGGCAAGTCGTCACTGTACCGCTATCTGCAGGACGACCCGCGCGCAATGTCCGCGCTCGCGAAGCTGTTTGGCTTCAGTCACTTCCTGTCAGAAATCCTGATCCGCAATCCGGAATATTTTGATCTGGTCGTCGATACTCACGCACTATCGCATTCAGTCTCCGTCGAGTCGTTGAGCAAGGAGCTACGCCTTTCTCTCAGTTCGCTGAACTCGGTTCAGGGGCGCAGAGACGCGATGCGGCGTTTCAAGCGGCGGCAGATGTTGCGGGTCGGATTTCGCGACATACTCCAGTTAGCGGACGTGCCGACACTGCTACGAGAGGTATCCGACATTGCTGACGTGTTGATTGGCGCCTCGTTTGAGTTGGCCTGCCAAGAGGTGATGCAAGTCCCGCGGGACAATCCCGGCTTACAGAACACCGTGCCCGCGTTCAGCGTCTTTGCGCTCGGCAAACTTGGCGGGAGAGAACTCAATTATAGTTCCGACATAGACCTGCTGTTTGTTTCCGGACACAGCGACGATCGCGATCTGACCCGCATCGCAGAACGCACGTTCAAGAACCTGACCGAAGCCACCGGAGAGGGATACCTCTACCGAGTGGATATGCGTCTTCGCCCACAGGGAACGACAGGCCCTCTGTCACCCTCGATCGCATCGTGTCTCAGCTACTACGAATCCTGGGCCGAGCCATGGGAATGGCAGGCGCTCATCAAGCTTCGACAAGTCGCGGGCGATGCAGAACTGGGGAAGAGGTTCGCCGGCTTCGTGGAGAGTCTCATCTACGCAAAGCAGATCGACGTTGGCACGATCACCGAAATTCAGCATATCAAGCGGCGCACAGAACGTCGGTCAGTTGAGTCCAACGGGCTGTCGGACGTCAAGGTTGGCCCCGGAGGCATTCGCGACGTGGAGTTCACGATTCAGCTTCTCCAGCTTCTGTCGGGGTCCGAACACCAAGCCCTGCATACGGGAAACACGCTCAATGCCATCGAGGCCCTGGCCAATGTGCGGCAGCTTGAAACCTCGGAAGCCAAACGCCTGAAACACGCGTACATCTTCCTCCGTAAGCTTGAAAACTACCTTCAGATTGTGCATGAATTCCCGCTGCACACACTGCCCACGGAACCACTGGAGCTTGACCAACTCGCGCGGCGCATGGGCTACACGGGAGATGACGCCGGAGAATTGCTGCTGGCGCACATCCAGGAGCATCGCGCCCATGTTCGCCGCATCCACTTAAGGTACTTTCACGACATCTCTGAGACGTCCACTCCCGGGGCGGAACAAATCGAGAACCTGCTGCCCGATTCCTGCTCAACGGGCGAGGCGGAGGCCGTGCTTCGTCCTTACGGATTTGAGGACGTTACGGCCGCGCTTGAGAATCTGCGCCTGCTGGCACTCGGGCCCGCGCACGTTCACGTGCCATTGAGGACACGGCGATTGTTCCTCCAGATCGCGCCCTCCCTGCTGAATGCAATGTCATCGTCTCCCGATCCGGACCAGGCGCTCAATCGGCTTGAGTCACTATGCAGCGCGGTGGGGAACCGCGCATCGTTTCTGAGGTCGCTCTCGCGGAACCCGCAGTCCATCGAGATGTTCGCGACCCTCGGCGCCGTGAGCGAGGAATTGATGCAGACGCTGTTGTCGCACCCGGAGTACCTGGACATGCTCATGTCACCGGGAATTATGACTCCTGAGAAGCACCTCGGGACCATGCTATGTGAATTGCGGGATCGTGTCACCGTGGAAAAGGATCATGACGGCAAATTCAATGCCTTGCGACGCTATCGACACCGGGAAATGCTCCGCATCGGCGTGCGCGACCTCTCAAACCTGTCCGACACTGTCACCGTGCATCGGGAGATATCGCATCTCGCCGAATCCTGCCTGAAAATCGCCTTTGAGATCGTCTGCGAGGGCATGGGGGACCTTCCGTTTGAGCAGTGCGCCGTCATCGGCATGGGCAAGCTTGGGGGAGAAGAACTGCACTACGGTTCAGACCTCGATGTCGCGTTTGTGCACGATCTGGGCGACAAGGAGCTACGACCAACGCGCCTGCACGCCTTCTGTGAGCGATTCATCCGGGCGCTCGCGGAGTGGACAGGCGAGGGCTACGCCTTCAAACTCGACACGCGATTGCGTCCTGAGGGAGGCGCGGGTGTGATGACCCGTTCCCTGGACAGCTACGAGGAATACTGGCAGGAATGGATCGAGCCTTGGGAGCGCCTCGCCCTTCTGCGAGTCCGACCTGTTGCGGGAGACGACGAATTAGGGGGGAGGTTTGCGGACCGCGCCCGGCACTGGAATCGCACAAAACCGGTGGATGAAGAAACCCTTATAAGTCTGCGCCACATGAAACAACGCATCGAGTCCGAACGCGCCGCCCAGGAATCGGGCACAATCGACGTGAAGCTGGGTCCGGGAGGTCTCAACGACATTGAATTCACCGTCCAGTGGCTGCAACTCAGACACGGGGCGATCGCGCCGACGGCTCTCACTCCGCACACGTTTGAGGGGATCGAGCGATTATGGTGTTGCGGAATCCTCTCCGAGGAGGAATACATCCACCTTCAGCAGGCCTACGTCTTTACGCGCCGTGTGGACTCACGCCTCCGCCTGCTCGACCCCAGCGCTCCGGCACTGCTGCCGAAATCCGGGAGGGAACTTGACGTGCTCACCAAGTCACTTCGCTATCAAACCTCGGACGCGGCGACCGGCGCAGAACTGATCGACCGATATCAGTCACACGCGACGCGGGTGCGGGAGATTCTTGAGAAACGGTTCATGGGGACTGGTTGAGGAGCAACTCGCGAGGTGCGACGGGACATCGGTGTTCATGGATCCTGCAACCCGCTTCTCAGGTTCAGGTAGTCATCCACCCCCAGCAACTGCTTGAGTTCCCCAAAGGTCATCGCTTGCGAGACGAGGTCGTCCACGCGTCCCTTCTCCATCCATTCCGCGCACAAGTCGCGGACTGCGCGGGCGCAAACCATGAGCGATTCCACCGGGAAGACGGCGATCTTGTAGCCAAGCTGCTCCAGCCCCTGAACGGAGAGGATGGGGGTAACCCCGCCGGTCAGCATGTTCGCCAGTAGAGGATGCCGGACGCGGCGCGGGATTTCCTCCAGTTCATCAAGCGATTCCGGCGCTTCGATGAAGGCCACGTCCGCGCCCGCGTCGCAGCAGCGGTTGACGCGCGCAATCGCTTCATCAAGCCCGTGCTTCTGCCGCGCATCCGTACGCGCGAAGATGGCGAAGTCGGAGTTAGGATTCATCAATAAATAAAAAAAAGGTGGGGTATCCATTTGAAGCAAGTGCCTACTACATGTAGTATGGGGTCATGGGAACGCTGTCCCGACCGGTTGCGGGCGTCGATTACCCGCGGGACTTTCAGGAATTCGACCGCTGGTTCGCGGATGAGGCCGCCTGCCGGACTTACCTCTTGCGCGTCCGGTGGCCGGAGGGCAACCGGTGTTTTCGTTGCGGATGCATGGAGCGGCCTTGGACAACCGCGCGAGGTTATCTGCATTGTCGAGGGTGTGGCGGAGAGGTCTCGGTTACGGCGGGCACCGTGTTCGAGGGCACGCGCAAGCCCTTGCGGTCCTGGTTTCAAGCGATGTGGCTGGTGACGAGTCAGAAGCATG
>MNXM01000084.1 GCA_001872605.1 Armatimonadetes bacterium CG2_30_59_28
GCCTCCAAGAGCCGTGCTTTGTACTCCGCTGTAAACCGGCGACGCGTGGCTTTCTCCAACACCTCGGGATCGGGACACCGCGTCCCGGCCAAGCCAGCGACTGAGACCGGAACTCCGTTGTTCCCCGCCCGATGGGCAGACCCGGCACGCAGCGGCGCCGTGGGTGAAACTCCAGTCGGGCTACGCCCTCCCTCCGTTTCACCCACTCCTCTCTCTCTAATCTCTACTTCCTTCATCTTCTCCATCGTTCCTTTCCTCCTTGTCTGTTACACTAATTACAGCATAGGAGGTGTCCCAACCATTATAGGCACAAAGGGTTCTGTCATCGCCCGTTCGCATTTTGATGGCGAAGACGGCACTTGGGGAGGAGGTTAGTGCTCCTGATGTGGCGCTTTCTTGTGCGCGCTGGACGGATGTTCCGGAATGTCTGGTGGCCCAAGCGATAGCCGTGTGCTTTCCCAAGCGGCCCGCCGTGACGCATACGGAGCCAAACCTCATGAGCAGCCAAGCCGCGAGCTATATTGAGGTCGAGGATCAACCGGCGGGTTGGAGCAGCGACGACATTCACAAGATAACATGGGTGCTGGATTGTCACGGTCAGGAATCGCGGAACATCATTCTCGTTCACATCCGAGAGATCAACGAGGAGCTATGGGGGATCCTTGTCTCCAAAGAGGGAGCATAGTGTCGGCCATCTTTGGTATTGCTTCGGGGGGAAGTCTTTTGCTTTAGTCTTCATACTACAGGGACAATCCATAGTGCCGAGCATGAAGAAGGAGAAGGGAATGGACCTGCGCGGGGTGACGCTGAAGCCGTTGAAGTAGCCACCCTTGTGTGATCGCATGTACGCCGCAAATTCCACACTTCGCGGGTTGACTTCTGTGCATCGCGATGGTGGGCTTCCTCTATCCCCGCTTCGCGCCCAATGAGGAGGAGTGTGGAGACAGGATTCATGTGGCCACGGAAGCTGCAATGATCAATATCGGGAAGCAGATTCAGTACTGGAGAGACGGGGCGACAGAGGACTGGGAGATAGCCCGGGACCTTGTGAGCAAGGGCAAGATACGCCACGGCCTGTTCTAAAGGCACTGAAAGCCCATGTCCGTCGCCATACAGACGATATTGCCCCGAGGATTCACAACCTTAGCAGGCTTGCCGAGTTGTCTGGACTGCCGCTCAGCCAGGCCCAGTGCGCTGTCCTCGCGGAGATGAACCCATTCAACATTGAGGGGCGTTACCCCGAGATGCTGGGCCCTCCGCCTTCCCAAGCAGAGGCCGACGCATACATACGTAACGCACAGGAGGTGTACGATTGGCTGATGAGTCAGTTGTCGGAGTGATCCAACGTTATCTTCAGTCGGTCACCGAGTCCGGCATTCCCGTTCGATATGGGGTTCTGTTCGGTTCCCATGCGACCGGACGCGCCCACGAATGGAGTGATATAGACCTCCTAATCATCTCTCCCCAGTTTGACGATTCCCCTTCCAGGGAGATCATCAATCTCCTTTGGCGCCTCGCTTCACGCACCGATAGCAGGATTGAGCCGATCCCTGTGGGAGAAAAGCAGTATGACGTTGACGACACGAGTGCAGTGATCGAGATCGGCCGCAGGGAAGGGCTCCGCATTCCTCTCGCGGGATAGGCCAGCGAAACGCAAGCGACCTGAAGTGGGGCGGCGACCACGCACCCCATCAACCATTGATGTGGGCGGAGCGACCTACGGGAGGTGACAGCATGGGAAATGAGATTGCGGAGAAGATGCAGGGATCAAGCGTGGCGGACCATCTTCCCGGCAGGTATGCTGACCCCATGTGCGCCCGTAAATCACGGGTGGCGGTTGCGATTGTGATTCTGACACTGATCGGAGTGAGTAGCGCTATGAGTGAAACCTTACAAGGAACAGACTGGGTATGCGTGAACAAGCAGGCGCCGTGGCAGGCGCGTGACTCGGCGGGGGAGTTCGTGTGCAACGACCACCTGTGGATTCTCGGCGGGTGGTTCGACGCCCACAAACCCAACCCCCGCGACGTCTGGAAGTCGCCGGACGGTAAGCAATGGACGCGCGTGACGGAGGTGGCTCCGTGGGAGTACAGCGACCTGTCACCTGCGATGGTATTCAGAAACAATATGTGGTTCATGGGTGGGCGCAGATTGCCTGGAGCGGAGAACAGCAATGAAGTCTGGTCGTCCGTGAACGGCGCGGATTGGGTACTGGAAACCAAACACGCGGGGTGGTGTCCGCGGGTCGCTTCCTCATTTGCGGTATTCAGAGACAGGATGTGGGTTCTCGGCGGCACGGAGAGTTTCTACGACCACAGCGATGCGATGGTCAGGAATGACGTCTGGTCATCGGAGGACGGCCGGCAATGGAAACTGGAAGTCGCAAACGCTCCCTGGTCGCAACGGGCGCACGCCCAGTCCGTCGTGTTCAACGACAAGCTCTGGATCATGGGCGGTGGGCTCTGGCACCCGGAGCATGTTGCAGTCAACGACGTGTGGTGTTCCGAAGATGGCGTCAACTGGACACAGGTAACGGATGCGGCCCCGTGGCAGCCGCGGCTGTGGTTCTCGCTGGTCGTCTACCGCGACCGGATATGGGCGCTCGGAGGTTGGTCAAAGGAGAACGGCAACTTCGGCGACGTCTGGTTCACGAAAGACGGGAAAAACTGGACGGAGCTCAAATCCAACGTGAAATGGACAAACCGCCACGAGCATTCGACAATGGTCTTCCAGGACAAGATCTGGGTCATGGGTGGGTACGCGGCAATACTGAACAGTGAGGTCTGGACACTGGAGCTGCCGGAGGGATGGTGAGAGAGCGTCGTGATTGCTCGCCGAGAAGGCATGGCGCTACCTCAATCACGCGCAAGTCATGCGCCCCGTCTTCCCGCGCAAACTCGTAAAAGATATGCAGCCGCCCTCCCACTTCCTGCGCATCGACATACCGCAGGCTTCCGCTGGCATGAGGACTGGTGAGGACAGGCCCCTCCGGTGTCAGCGTCTGCCAGGATCGCAGGTCGTCCGACACGGCGAGACCCGTCGTCTCCTCGTAGTTCATGTGATGACTGACGCTGCCGTCGTAGAAGGCGACAAAGCGACCTTCCACCGACACGACGCTGTTGATCCTGCGGCAGTAGCAGTCCCACCCGGACGCTTCAGGTCTGAAGATGATACCCTCCCACGTCCAGTGATCAAGATCAGACGCAGTCGCCAAGGCGGACGCGGAGACACAGTGTCCTGTGTTGTAGATGTCCAGTGTGTCGTGCGACTGGTTACTCGTTGCCGCGGTGGACAGCGCTATGCTCAGGAACATACAGTAACGTCCGTCAATCTCCGCAATCCACGGATCCTTCACGCCTTCCAGCCCGAGGTCTGCTGCTTTCCATAGAGGGCGCAGATTGTCCGGCTCCAGGGCGTCGATGGTGTCTGCCTTCATCATCGACACACACCAGCGGCCATCGGAGGGGTCCACGTAACTGACGAAGTAGCGCCACTGCCCATCGGGGGCATGGTGAACGTAGCAGCGCTCGATGGACGCAGTACCGATCTGATCTTTCGTTAGCGCAAATATGTCCTCGAACTGGAATCCGGTTTCAGCGCGCGCAATCCGCGCCTCTCCACCTCGATCCGGTTCCACACCGCGAGGACGACGAATCCGATATGTAAGGTACGACGCGCCATCCACGGGATCACGGAATACCGTCGGCGCGCCCACCCAGTAACCATCACCCCGACCAACGGGTTTGCGCAGGACGCTCCCGCCGGCAAGACTGCCACAATCCATTGTTGCTGTCATTCTGTCTCCTTTCTCGCACCACGTTTGTAGCATAAATAACGATAGGAGTCAAAATTTCGCGGGCTGCTTCGCTTCCCTACCTGCGCTGCGTTCAACCCGGAGGTGATGGTAGGGCAGGAGCGCAATGCGCCGGGTCTGACGACGCCTCCTGCCTACCGGAACTGTAGATTTGCCAAACTACGGAAAACTGGTTGACGATGCGGTAGATACGATCATAATGAAGAGACAGATGCTGGACGAACCGAGGGGGAAGACGAATGAAGAAGACATGGTTTGAAGTGGTCGTAGGATTTGGGTCGATCGCCGTGCTGGCCGGGCTTGCAGCATGGGCGTCGTCTCAACGGATGCAGGCGGCATCCCGTGACGCGGCGAGGTCTCGCGCGCAAGCGGAGGTTCCCTACGAGCCGTCGGAGTACCCAAACGTATTGGTGCGGAACGCGCCGAAAGGGGTGGAGGAATCCTCGCAAGCAGGACGGGCGGGCTGGGTGTACAAGGAGCCAGGCGCTGCCATGCCGTCTCTATCGGCGGTCAGGAAGGGAACGCCCACCATCGAGCAGGGAAGGACTCCCGGCGGGGGCGTGATCCTGCACACGAATGGCACGATGACGCGCCAGGAAGCGGCCCGGGCTTCGTCAGAAGGTGTCGTGACAAGTTGCGAGCGAATGTCACATCTCCACTCCAAACAGAGAGAAGGGAGTTAATCAATGAGAACCCATATTGAGCAAGTCGGCACGAAACATCGACCGTTCAGGAGCCTCGTTTCTTTGCGGACTCCCCTTGTGGCAGTTGGTCTGTTGTTGGTCGCAGGAGCCTTCCCGGCGGCCCACGCGGTGACGATGCGGATCACCTATGACGACAGCGCTGGGGAGGGTTTCAGCGACCCGACACTGGGTTCTCAGCGCAAGGCGGCCTTTGAGGCGGCAATCAACCAGTGGGGCCAGTCGCTGCGGGGATCAGTGCCCATTGACATTGAGGCATCATTTGATGCTCTCGGCGGAACGGCGACCTCTGCGGTTCTCGGGCAGGCCGGCCCGGCGAGCGTCATCAGAGATTTCTCCGGCGCGCCGCGATCATCCACCTGGTATGCGTTGGCAATGGCCAACCAATTCGCAGGCAGCGACCTCGCGCCCGGTCTCCCCGACATCATCGCTCAGTTCAATAGCAGCGTGGATAACTCGATTGTCCTTGGTGGCAAGGATTTCTACTACGGCACGGACGGTAACGCCGGAGGCGACGTGGATTTCTACTCTGTGGTTCTCCACGAGTTGTGCCACGGGCTTGGGTTTGTCGAGGGGGTTAATGAGGACGGCTCCTTCTCCTCCGGATTCCCTGTGATTTACGATAGGTTCCTGGCGAAGGGTGCGTCCGCCGGCGCGGACCTGTTGACTTCCATGAACCAGACTCAGCGTTCATCCGCTCTGGTGAGCAACTCGCTCTTCTTCGGCGGTGACAGCACGAGGACGGCAGGAGGAGGCTCCAACGCCAAACTCTATGCGCCCAATCCTTACGAGACCGGATCCAGTGTTTCGCACCTAGACGAAAGCACCTACTCGGGCGACAACGAATTGATGACGCCCGTGTCTTCGGGCGTGACGCATTCGATCGGTCCCCTCGTCTCAGGCATCTTCCAGGACATGGGTTGGACCTTCACCTCGACCAACGACCCCCCTACCGTCATTAGTATCACTCCCAACTCCGGGACCAACGACGGCTCCGTCAGCATCACGAGTCTCGCCGGAACCGGCTTCCAGTCTGGGGCAACGGTGAAGCTGACAAAGGCTGGGGCTACCGACATCTCCGGGACCAGCGTCAATGTGGTCAGTACAACCCAAATCACCTGCGCCTTCAACCTCTCGGGGGCGTCCACGGGGAGCTGGAACCTCGTGGTGACTGATCCCGATAGTCTCAGCGGAACGCTGACCGGTGGGTTTACCGTTAACGCAGGCACACAGGTGCGCGACGTAGCTCTCACCGCCTTCTCCGCGTCGCCCACCTCGGCGTCTCGGAAGCAAACAGTAACATTCTCGTACACGGTGAAGAACAACGGGAACGTAACGGAGACGAACTTCACCTTCCGGCTCACGTACAATGGTAAGCAACTCGGGCAGCCGAAGACCATTGCCTCGCTGGCGGCAGGACAGCAGACGTCGGGAACCATCAATATCAAGGTCCCGCGGAAGCAGAAGACCGGCGACTACCTCATCACCGGCACCGTCTCTACTGTCTCCGGTGAAACCAACACCTCCAACAACAGTCAGACGGTGAAGGTCACGGTGAAGTAGCAGATGGCTGATAGCTGGTGGTGGATGAGAGCTTAATGATGGAGGTGGACTGCAACCGGTGCGATACCGAGTCCACGAAGCAGACGCTGGAGTTTGCGCGGGCCACCCGAGCAGGGTGAGGGGGTGTTTTCACCCGTAACGAGTATACACCCCGTGTTCATCCACGCGTTGGCCCTGCAACGGTGAAGCACTATAGTGCGTTTGCATTTGGGACCCGAAGCCACGGCTCCCCGGTTGAATTTCCCGTCTGGACGGAAGTCGTTCGGAAGCGGTGCTTTCTCGAGTTCAGATTCCATTTATCCGTGGGCTGCAACGTGGGCGCTGCCTCTCTGGAAGAAGCAGGCACGACAGGCCTCGTCGGGTGCTCTCGTTATGCGCACACGCCCGCGTCGAATACTTCCTTGCACTTTTGCAGCGCGGCATCGGGGTCGCTGGTGGGCCGGTACTCAAGACCGAGGTAGCCGTCGTAGCTGGTTTGCGCGATCGCGCGGACGACATTCTCATAATTGATCTCCCCCGTCCCGAACTCATTCCTGCCAGGATGGTCCGCGGAATGGAAATGCCCGATGAGGTCGATGTTGTTCCGAATCGTGGGGATGAGGTTGCCCTCGGTGATCTGCTGATGGTAGATATCATACAGCAGCTTCACCGCTGGGCTGCCGACGGCGCGCACAATGTCGAACCCCTCCGCGCTGGTGGAGAGGAAATAACCAGCATGGTCCACGAGCAGATTCAGCGGCTCCAGAACCAACGTGATTCCCGCGTCCTCCGCCACTGGCGCGATGGCCGTGAGGCAGGCAACGATAGCGGCGTGCTGGTCCTCACGCGAGACGCCTTTCAGTGCATTCCCCGTGGTGACGATGAGGGTAGGGCACTCCAACCGGTCGGTGACTTCCGTGGCCTTTTTGACGGCTTCGACAAAGGCGTTGGTTTCCCCGGGCTGCACCATGGGCTTCGTTAGCATCGGGCACATCGCGGCGATGCTCAGCCCCAGGTCCTTCCTCGCCGGGTCAATCGCGTCGAGGTCTTTGTTCCCGTAACCCCAGAACTCCACCGCGCCGATGCCAATCTGCGCGACGCGCTCCATGCGCCGAACAGGCGACTCGTCGGGATATACTGTCTCAATGCAGGCGGATAGCTCTACCATCTTCAATTCACTCCTCTGTGAACTTAATTTGAGCCGTTATTCTCTCACAACAAACCCATGCTTGCATACCGAACGGCAACTAAAGGGTGTAAGTAAGATTTGTGATGCGTGGTGGTAATCAGCGCCCTGGGGTCGGCCAGGCATCAACGAAAGGTTGGGAAGACTTGCGCGAGTGAAAGGGGACAGTGACAACCCCCATCCTCGAACCCTTTGGGTTCGAGGATGGGGGTTGTTGCATGAACTCACTCAGGACCGACAAACCGCGAACTCCGTTACACAATCACTGTCGGTCTCCAGATTATAGGCGCCTATGGTTCCGGCTGGGCTGGATAGGGCTGATTATCACAAATCTTACTTACACCCGCGACTAAAGGAAACGGGTGGGCGCACACGGAGAGGGAGCAGCCCGCGTCGGAAGGAATTTCAGATGCGATGTGCCGTCCTTAACAGCCGTGCCCATATCCTCCCGGAGACTCCAGCGCGCTACCAGCCTCGGCCCCTCCGCTCGGGTTGTTCCCATCCATCCGGACACAGCGAACCCCAGCAGAACATCCAACTCCAAACATCCCTTAACCAACCTCATTTCGCCTTGTCAAAGATTGACCGTTGGGCTGATCGGCACTCAACCGTTTGTCTCTCTCCGCGCGTCTGAGAGAAAACGTTTCTCCCTTGCGAACTGGGATAGTCACAGTTTTGCCTTGCATCACCTCCTCCGCTTGCCCCTTCTGAGCCACACATCTTTCTTCCCATGGATTTCGCACTCTGCGGACTCACAGAAGTCGGCGCGGCCAAGGGTAATACGGAGCGTGTTCGCCTCCCCCCAGATCATGGTTCCCGGCAAACCGTTGCCCTGCAGGATGCCAGTGTGCGTTCGCGGGAGAGGAAAGTCCCAGTGATAAGTTCGTGACACGGGATGAACCTCGCTTTCAGTCTTTCAGTCTTCCAGCAATTCTGCAATACGTCGCACCCACTCAATGTTCCCGTCGGGTGGAACTTGATCGGCGGTACCGAGGATAAAGGGGGTGCCAGCGTGATGTCGCAGGAGTTCTCTCACATGCGCTTCGAGTTGCGGCCAGGTCCACGGAGGAGAGAAACTGGCGCCCGGTATGCCTCCGATCAGGATAAAGTCGCCAGGCACAAGAGCGCGAAGCTCACAGAGTGGCACGTCGCCCACCGGAGCGGGAGTGACCGATTCGATGAAATCCATTCCTGTCTCTGGCATCCGGTTCAGTAGTCCCCGCAACGTTCCGTCAAGGTGCGCGCCAACGAACTTGCCAGCGCTGTGCAGCATTTCGACGCGGGGTTGATAATGCGGCCTCATGTACCTGTCGAAGAAGCTGGCATGATTTTCGGCGGACAGGTTGTCCGGGAACTCAATCATTTCCGCGGGCGATTCTGCGAGCACGGCGAGCGCCCGATCCTGAGCTTCCGCTAAGGCGCGCATCGTTTTCTCGACCTCAACTCGATCATCGGCGAGCAGATAACAGGTGGTCTCCACGCCAGCCCATTCGGTGAACAGAGCGGAGAGCGGCGACCTCGGCGGGAGAGTTACCATCGGTCCCCAGCCGTTCCATGCGTCTCTGGTCTTCTCGGACTCTGTGAGTCCGCAGGACGCGTCGAAGTCGGGCTCGTACCGTCGCTGTTCGGCGACGTAGCGCACGACGGCCAAGTCCTCCACCGCTTTCACGTAGTAATCAAGGTGCGCGCTGCATTGACTCCGGGGAAGGAACTGGTGACGGCAGGTTATGCTGCCGACCGGGGTAGCAAGAGTGGTTGTGGTAACCCCATTCCTCGCATCTTGCCGGACAGTGACCGCGCCACCGTCCACTTGTCTGTACCCCGTGCAACCGTAGTCGCAGAGCGCGCCCACGCCCAGTTCCCTGTGCATGAGGCGGAAGCCTTCCTTGTCTGCCCACCGCTCGGGAATATCTCCCAACCTCACGTGCGCGGAGTGCCAGTAGGTCAGGTCCGCAACCCAGGGAAGCGCGCACGGCGTCACTCCACGAAATGTGGCAAGAACACGTCCAAACTGCGTCATCGCTGCAACTCTTTCCGGCGGGCTACCGCGTCTGAGGACGACGTTTCATGTACCGCAAGGCGATCGGAGGGATTAGTAGGTGATGTGCTTGGAGTGGGGACACGACACCTGTCCTGAGGCGGGTGCGTAGACATAGACTTCCTTGGATTCGGGGCAGACCGCGGCGCCCTGGCTGACGCCCATCGACCCCAGGCTGGGCGGTGCTGCTCCATGCGCTCTCTCGTATTCCCGTGAAAGCTTCCGGATCGACTCCAGTTTTTTCCGGCAGGCAGTCCCTGGGTCTTCTTCAGACGCGCTCCTGCCTCCTGACGAACCACCTCCGCGCCCTTTGGGTGCGAGTCTCCTGAAGAAGCCTCCCGATTTGGGGATTCCGTCTTCCACTGACTCGCCGGAGGATGAATCGGACCTCTGCTGCATTTTCTTCGCAAACCTGTTCGGCCCGTAGGTCAGTCCCACAGCCAGCAGAACCAGTCCGACAATCGCGGCAATCCGCAGCCGTATCGTGGCCTTCCTGTCGGCTTCTCTTTCTCTGTACGGTTTCGTAGTGGTTCGCTTGACGTGCGGCATGTGCGCAACCTCCGGAGAGACCTTCATTCTCTCCCCGAGCACTCCCAATACGTCAATGCTCAGGCTTCGATGGAATACCGACGGTGACAGTATCTGTCTATCGCGTCGTAGTCCAATTCAAGTCCGTAGCCGGGCTTTTTCGGGATGGTAACATATCCCTCGTCAAAGGGATAGTACTCTTTCACCAAATCATCCTCCCGAATCAGGGGGCCGCCTGTATCGCCAGGCAGCACCATGAGTCGAATCGCAGCAGAAACGTGGACCTCGCTTGCGGCGCGCATGGATAGATCGAGGTTCGATCCGTGCCACATGGGGATGCTCGCCGCGGAGGCCATGTGCCCCATTTCCACCGCGGACTTCATCCCGCAACCGAAGTTCAGGTAGTCGCAAGCTTCGCGCTTGATGACATCCACCAGTTGCTGTGGCGAGTGGAGATGGATGGCGAGGGGCAACGGACTTTTCTGGCGGAAGTACACATGCCAGTCGAGGTTCACCATGCGTGGGAAGGGGTCCTCGATGATGATGGGATGGTCGAGCCGGGCGAGTTCGTTGGCAACCTTCAGCGCCTCGGCCGGACGATAGAACCGTCCGTTCGGGTCGAAGGTAATGGGGAAATCCGGGCCACACGCGTCGCGGACGGCTTCCACGATCTCGACCATCGGGTCGCCCAGAGCGCACTTCATCTTCACGCTGCGAAAACCCATTCGCTTCGCTTCGGCACAGGAAGCCCCCGCGTCCTCAGGCGTCTTCCTGTCCGTCCAGAAGTCCACCGGGACACGCTCGTGATAGGCGCCACCCAGCAGCACGTGAGCTGGACAACCCAGCCTCTTCCCCACCAGGTCGTAGAGGGCAACCTCGATGGGCTCGGGCAACCGCGCCTCCCATTCGTGAGGGCGTTTGCAGCGCCCCGGATCCTCGTAGGCAAGAAAAGGGTTGTTCCTAAGCCCACCGCATTCCGGCCGCGCCAGGCTCATGTGGGTCACGTCCACGTCCTTGAGGAACTCCAACTCCGTGCGAAGCATTCCTTCCACATTCCCAAGCCCACCCCCCAGGCCGACATGCCCCTCGTCCGTGTGCATCTCGATGATGCTCTGAATCCGGGACTCCCAGTCCGGCTTGCCGTAAATCTCACTTCGGTAAGAAATCCGCTTGAGCGGAACCGCCACCTCATACCCGACGATCTTGGTGATTCGCATGAGAAAATTCGACTCCTTCGTTGCTGACGTTCGTGCCTTCCGTTACCCAATACCAGCGTTCTCCCAAACCGATGGATCGTCTGGTACAGCCTCGGCGCAAGATTGCTTTGGTGACCCTACTTGCTACTGGTTCCTCGCGTCAATATAAGTTTCCGAATGGCCTTTGTGCCGCAGGAAGTTCTCCCGGTATCGTTCCGCAATTGCCGCGTTGCGGATAACGAGCAGGTTCTCAGCATTTCGCTCTTCTGCGGCGCGGGAAAAGTTGAAGGAACCCGTGATAACTGTGTTTCTGTCGATGACCATCACTTTGTTGTGTGCGATGGCGTGTGCGCCGTCAATCAACACCGGCACGCCCGCGTGGTCGAGGAAGGTGGCGGCAGAGTATTTGCCGGTTCGATTGGTGGTATCCAGGATAGCAGTCACGCGCACCCCTCGCTTGGCAGCTCGTGAAACGGCGGCGGCGATGTCCTTGGACGTAAACGAGTAGGCTTGAATGAGGAGCTCCTGCGTTGCTTCACTAATCTCGCGGACAATGGCCTCCGTGCAACCTCCCCTGGGAGAAAACAGGACGTCCAGGTTTGAGACATCCTCCCGTCGCACCTCGGACAGTTGTGCATCCCGCACCCCATACCCGATCCCGATGCCGACCAACAGGACGGCAAAATGGGCGCCCCAGCATGGAAGTTGTCGTGCCCTCTCTCTCCTGCCCACGAGCTATTCCTTTCGCATTTCGCTCATCTGACCACGAGGTCAGACAACATGTTACTTTCATCGCGGGCAACGGGTCAACTTTCTCACCTCACATCATCCGCCAAACTCCCTCTCCTCATCGGAGACAGGGAGAGCGAGGGCGCGCAAAAAAAATATCACGTTCTTGTTGATTTCGGCCTGAATAGGCGTTATATTCCCTATGTATCGCTGCCATCCGGAAAGGCAGTGCCATCTGAAATTTGTAGCAATGAGTATTCACTTCGGACTCTATGAGTCCGCGGAGAACGGTGGAAACGCACCGACTCCCATCGCAGGCTGGAATCAGAGACAACGTCTACTTGAATCGACGAGAATTCCTCACCGAGAACCTCCGAGAAACGAGTAGGACGTTTTTTGCATTTACAGGGCACACGGGTGCCCGACTACCACAAAGCGACTCGCGGAAAACAGATGGAGAGAGGTGTCCGTAATGAACGTTCTGGAGATCGGCGGATCCGGATTTGTGGGGAGGCTGATCAACCCATGTCTGAAACAGCAGCATCGACTGGTGGTGTATGACCGAGTGCCCCCGGGCGATTCCACGATCGATTTTGTGCAGGGATCCGTCGCTTCTGCTGACGACCTCCAACGCGCGTCTCAAGGCATGGACGCCGTGGTGTATCTCGCGATGGGCAGAGACAAGGACGGCGGGAACCAGGAAGTGGCGAGCAGCTACGATGTCAACGTCCGCGGTGTGCACGAATGCCTGGAGGCGGCAGCGAACGCCGGGGTGAGGCGAGCGGTGTACGCCAGCACACTCTCCATCTACAACCACTACACGCGGCGCGCTCAACCGCTGGACAGTGAAGACACCCAGGGCGATGCCCCGGACATCTACGGTTTCACCAAGCGCCTTGGGGAAGAAGTGTGCGAATACTTTGCCCGGACGCGTGAGATGACATGCATTTCCCTGCGGTGCTGCGGGCCGAGCACGGATGAGGACTGGGAGAGAAACCCAAACTCTGATCGGTACGGACAGACAAAGGCGTCCGATCTGGGACGCGCCTTTAACGCAGCGCTGACATGCCGCGCTCAAGGGTTTGTGCCCATCTTCGTGACCGGCGACGCAACCGATAAGGTGTGCAAACTGACGCGAGCTCGAGAGGTGCTCGGGTGGGAACCCACGCGGAAACTACAACCGTCGAATGGAAGCGCCCCTGCACCGGTAAGATTGCGGCCGGTGATGAGCCACGCCATTTAGAAGCGGAACGGGTCAAGGGGTCCCGGGAAGCCCTGCCCGGAGAAGGTCCTGCACGTCCAGCACACCCACGGGATTTCCGTCATCATCGACGACCGGCAGCTCGTCAATGTCGCGTTCCTCCAACAGCCGCATCGCGTCCACGGCCATCATTTCCGGATGCACGGTTGTTGGTGTTCTTGTCATCACCTCACCGGCCGGTTTTTCGAGCATGTCGGCTGAGTTTTGCAGCAGATGTCGCCGGATGTCGCCGTCTGTCACGATGCCGCGCAAGCGTCCTGCTTCGTCCACAACGGTCGCTGCTCCGGCGCGCGCCCGCGTGATGCAAAAGAGCACCTCTCGGATGAGCACGCTCTCTCGAACAAGCGCCATGCGATCCCCCGTCCGCATGATGTCTTTAACCCGCAGTGTGAGTCCCCTCCCCAACGACCCTCCGGGATGGAACCGCAGGAAGTCCTCCCGCCCAAACTTGCGCTCGCCCATCACCGCAATCGCCAGTGCATCGCCCATGGCAAGCGTCGTGGCCGTGCTGGCCGTGGGGGCCAGGTTGTTGGGATCGGCCTCACGTTCTACCGACACGTCCAACACTACGTCGCTATTCATCGCAAGGTGGGATCGACCCTGTCCGGTGAGAGCGATGATGGGCACCCCCATGTCCTGCGCAACTGGCAGAATGCTGAGCAGATCATCGGAATGCCCGCTATAGGAAATCGCCATCAGAACATCAACGGAGGTCAACATTCCCAAATCTCCGTGAAGTCCCTCGCCGGAATGCAGGAACAGAGCAGGCGTTCCAGTGCTCGCAAGGGTGGAGGCAATCTTGCGTCCGATGACACCGGATTTCCCCACGCCAGTGACCACCACCCTCCCCGTGCAGGCGAGAATCAAAGCCACCGCTCTTTCGAGACTGTTGTCCAGTCGCTGAGACATGGAAGCGATGGCGGCCGACTCGATGACGAGGACACGCCGGGCCGATTCGAGGATGTTTGCTTCCTTCATAGCGAACCCCCCTCTCCCCGACGCGCCCGGTCTATAGCCAATACTTGGCGCAGCAGTGGCTCAAGCTCGTGCAGCGGAACCATGTTGGGTCCGTCGCTCTTCGCCTCCTGGGGACGGTCATGGACTTCGAGAAACAGTCCGTCAATCCCCACCGCCGCGGCGGCACGCGCCAGCAGTGGCACAAACTCGCGATCGCCACCGGAAACGCCTCCCGCGCCTCCCGGGCGCTGCACACTGTGGGTTGCGTCGAAGATGATAGGACAGCCAGTTTGCCTCATGATCTCAAGCGACCGGAAGTCGACAACGAGGTTCTGGTAACCAAATGTAGCGCCGCGCTCAGTGAGGAGCACACGCTCGTTTCCCGTGCTTTGCACCTTGGCGACAGCGTGCGTCATATCCTCCGGCGCCATGAACTGCCCCTTCTTAACATTGACCGGCTTTCCCGTCTCTCCCGCCGCCACCAGCAAATCTGTCTGCCTGCAGAGAAAGGCCGGAATCTGCAACACGTCCACCGCCGACGCGGCCGCTTGAGCTTCCTCCGGTGAGTGAACATCGGTCAGGACTGGACAACCGATCTCCTCCCGGACTTCCGAAAGGATTGCCAGTCCTTCTTCGATTCCCAGGCCCCGGAAGGAGTCCACGGACGTGCGGTTTGCCTTGTCGTAGGAAGCCTTGAAAATGTACGGCGTTTTCAGGGAGGCAGCTACCGCAGAGATCTCTTCCGCCAGCATCAGGCATCCGTCTCGCGACTCAATCACGCAGGGACCCGCAATCAGCACGAGAGGGTTGTCCCCGCCGAATCTCACATGACCCACTGAAACCATCAATTCACTTCCTTCGCAATCAATTGGCGAATGCGTTCCAGATCCTGCTCGGTATCGACGCCGATGGCAGCATACTCGTCGATGACAACCTTGATCCGGTAGCCATTCTCAAGGACGCGCAACTGCTCGAGCTTTTCGAGGTTTTCAAGCGGCGATGGCGACAGCGATGCATACTGCAGGAGGAAATCCTTCCTGTAGGCGTAAAGTCCCATGTGATGCAGTGCAGAGACGCCATCAGCCACTCCCTCCCGGTGGTACGGGATGCAGGCGCGTGAGAAGTAGAGCGCATAGCCATCCTGGTCGGTGACGACCTTCACGACGTTTGGGTCGGAGAATTCGTCCTCTTCGTTGATCGGAGCCGCCAAGGTGCTCATCGACACATTCGTATCTTCCAGCAGGGGAGCAACGAGTTTGTCGATGGCGGAGGGATCGACCATCGGCTCATCGCCCTGCACGTTGACCACAATGTCACAGGCCAGGTCTGCAACTGCCTCAGCCAGGCGATCGGTTCCGGAGGGGTGGTTCGAGGAGGTCATAATGGCTCTCCCTCCGAAGGATTCGACCGCTCGGAAAATGCGTTCATCGTCCGTGGCGACATACACCGACTCCACCGAAGAAGCTCTGCGCGTCTGTTCATAGACCCGTTGTATCATCGGCTTCCCGCAGATATCGAGAAGGGCCTTGCCGTCGAGACGGGTGGAATGATAGCGCGCTGGGATGACGCCGATGACCCTTTGGCAGTCCTTTCGCCCCGCCACATGGTTGGCCCGCGCCGTCGGATGCGGACTCTTCGTAAGTCCGCTCCGAGCTTCCCGAGCGGATTCGGAACGAGTCCAACGGGACAGGCGCTGGATGATTTGAGTCGTTGATTTCCCCTCAACCAAGGGAACAATGGCAATACTGCCCCCAAGCGCCTGGACGAGGGGAGTCTCGGGAAGCTGATCGGCCGCGTAGTCCCCTCCTTTCACGTGGATATCGGGACGCAGCGCCCTGATGACCTCATCAGGCACAAGCTCGTCGAAGATGACCACGCAATCCACGCAGGTGAGCGCGGCGAGAATCTCAGCCCGCTCTGCATCCGTGACCACCGGGCGGGTCGGCCCTTTGAGTTGCCGCACGGACGCGTCGCTGTTCAGACCGAGTACCAGCACGTCCCCCAGCGTGCGGGCTTCCTGAAGGTATCGAATATGGCCGACATGCAGGAGATCAAAACAACCGTTCGTGTGAACGATCCGTTTCCCCTCCGTCCGCCACTGATCGCCCAACGCCCGAAGGTCGGGCTCGGAGTCCGCGGCAGACAAATGAACAATCTTGCTACATTGCACCGGTGAACCCTCGAGTCAATACAGGACTTCTCCCATCAGTTGCAGGATCTCCTGCGGGTTGGTGGTGGCCACCCCCACCTTCCGAACAACGCAAGCTGCCGCGGCGTTGGCCACTCCCGCCGCCGTCGCCCAATCCGCTCCGCAACATAGAGCAAGGGTGATGGCCGAGAGAAACGTGTCTCCCGCTCCGGCAACATCGTAGACTTGAACGGGCATACCGGGAACCCGCAGGCGCTGGCCGTCGAATGTGAAGACGGAAACTCCCTCTCCCCCACGTGTAATCGTGATCGCGTCACACTGCAGCTCCTCAATGAGGTGTTCGCCGATACGGTCGACCTCGTTGGCAGCCAACGCATCGCCCGCTCCCGTTGGGTCTGCGTCCTCCTGCTCGGCCGCGTCCCGGCTGCGTTCGATGCCCGGACTCGGAGTCCGCGGCAGATTCTGGACGGACTGGTATGCTTCGGAGCGGTTGAACGACAACAATGTGGCTCCGCCGTAATCTCGAAGGCTCTGCGGCTTGGGACCGGCCGTGACGATCTTCTGCTGTTCGCGCGACAGCGGTATCCATGTCGCGAGATGGTGATCGGTCAATACTCCCTTGTTGTAGTCGGAGAAGATGATGCCATCGACACCGGCCACCTGCGCCCTGATGTAGCCGTCCATCTTCTCGCGGATCTCGCCGGAAACTGGTTCGTGGGATTCGTGGTCGATGCGGACAACCTGCTGCTGCTGAGCGATGACGCGGGTCTTCCTCGTCGTGCATCGTGAGCCATCGCGGAAGACCCCGCGTACTTCCGCTCCGAATGCCTCCAGCGTTTCGGTCAGCGAAACGCCCGGAGCGTCGTCGCCGACGATCCCACAGACGGTCGGCGATCCTCCCAGGGCCGCGATGTTGGCAACCACGTTTGCCGCTCCGCCGGCGGCGTGCGTGCGATCACGACAGCGCACCACCGGCACCGGCGCCTCCGGAGAGATGCGATCCGCAGTCCCCCAGATATATTCATCCAGCATCAGGTCGCCAACAACAAGCACCCGACAACCGTTGAATTGTTCCACAAGTGAATCGATGTTCATGGCTCGCGCGACTTTTCCTCCAGCCCTTCCACCACACCGGCCGCGATCAGCGGAACTAAAATCTCGTGATGGCCGATCAACGTCAGCCCTCGGCCGCCGAGCTCTTCCGCGCGACGGACCGGGTTCCACGTGGAGCGGTACTGCTGCACAAAATCCAGGTTGATGCCCGCAAAACCACTCACATTATGCCCCAAGTTCCGCGCAATGGCGAGGGACTTCTCGATGATGGTAGGCAACAGCACGGCGGACCCAACGTTCATCAGCACACCGCCCTCCTTCAGACCGGTGGCGCATTCAGCAAACCGCAGGAAATCCCGGTGTGTCGCTACTCCGGCGGCAGCCGGATCGAAGGTCGGGTGCATGTGGTTGATGTCACTCCCGATGGCAAGGTGCACCGTCACCGGGACACCCAGCGCGGCCCCCTGCGCCAACACGCTCTTGTCGGCGTGGGGTGCGTCTGCCTCAAGCAGCTCCCTCCCCAGCGACTCGCCCAGGCCGCTGTCGGTTTCAGCCGCCTTGCGGGTAGCCTCGTTAATGAAGTCGTTGCTCTCCTTCACCATCCCGAACTCGCCGGAGACAATCCCGCTGGAGACATCTTCCGAAGTGACGCCAAACAGCGCCGTCTCCACGTCGTGGATGCTCCCCGCGCCGTTCGTTCCGAGAGCAGTAATGGCACCCCGCCGCATCAGGTCGATCAGGATGGGGTTAAGCCCCACCTTGATCACGTGCGCGCCCATCGTTACAATGACCGGCTTCCCGTCTCTCTTCGCCGTGACAATCGAGTCGATGATCTCGCGCAACACGTTCCCCGCGAGAATCCCCGGCAGCGAGTCGATGAAGTCCCCGACCATCCCGCCGGGAGCAACCGGGCGCGCAAAACTCTCGACATCCACTTTGTTCTCGCGGGTGGCAATCGAGATTCTATTGAGTTGGCACAGATCGATTCGGCTCAAACAGATCCACCTGCACAATGAACACGCACCGCCCATTATAGGTGATATCGTGGAGAAACGCACTGACCCACAGACGTCGCGGAGATTCCGGCGGTTGATGGTGAGGAACATCGCGCGGGGAGGTCCAGTAGGGCAACGCGTGACCTTGCATTTCCTCCACTATCAGCATAGAATACCGGAGCAATCTGATCTTGGTGTGATTCCGGGACTACGTGCTGTTTGTGCTTTGCTCATGTTCGAGAGGGGGTGAGTGGCATGGCTCAAGTCAACTGCTCAGTCTGCCAGAAGAAGTTTGACCCTTCCTGGATTGGATCCAGAGAATGCACCAAATGCGGTCGGTGGTTCTGTCCGAAGTGCGCGAATCCTACCCAGTGTCCGGTGTGCAAGACATATACGCTGAAGCACTGAATGGCGGTGGATCGATCGCCGGGGAAATGGTTGGTAAAAGTCGTGTTCAAGAGGAGGTCAATCTGTTGTGAAATACACGATTCTATTGCGACAGGGGAACGAAAGCGGTTTCATCGCTACGGTGCCCGCGCTTCCGGGTTGCGTGTCGCAGGGCGGTACCCGGCGCGAGGCGCTGAAGAACGCTAAGGAAGCTCTTGCGGCATACATCGAAGCGCTGATGGAGGACGGTCTGCCGTTGCCAACGGAAGCTGGCAAGGAACTGGTCGAACTTGAGGTGGCCGTTCGTTGAGCAAGTTGCCGCGTGGTTTGTCCTATCGCCGTGTAGTGGCTGCTCTGAAGAAGGCGGAGTTCTATGTTTGCCGCCAACGCGGCAGCCATATCGTGATGCGGCGCAACGATCCTTTTGCTCAAGTGGTCGTGCCTGCCCACCAATCCATCGATACCGGTACACTGGCCGACATCCTCTACGGGGCCAGTCTGAGAGTGGAGGATTTTCTCGCGTTGCTGTGAGCCACGGCTGAGCAAACCGGCGGTATCAGCGTTGGCGACAAGGTTACGCGTACCAAGGATGAGTTTCATCAGGAATTCCGCTACACAATTGCGGTGAACAGAAGTCCAAACGTCGAAAGGGGATGAAGGAAATGACAAATGCAGTACCGGCTCCGGAGGGAGAAATCGTTAAGAGACCTCTGCAGTTCTTCTGGCTCGTGGATTACTCGGGCTCGATGGGTGGGAGGAAGATAGCGACTCTGAACCAGGCGATCCGCGAGGCAATTCCAGAGGTGAAGAAGGCGGTGGGAACTCATCCGGAGGTCCAGATCATGATGCGGGCGATCAAGTTCTCGGATGACGCTCTGTGGCACGTCGGCCCGGACGCCGTTCCGCTGGATCAGTTCGTTTGGCCGGAACTGACCATTGCCGGAGGGACCTCCACAGCCAAAGCGATCCGCAAGCTCACCGACGAGTTGAGTATCGAGAAGATGAGCAAGAAGGGATACCCGCCCGTTTGTATCCTGGTGTCGGATGGTTTCTGCACTGATCCGTCCGAGGAATACAATGCCGCCATTCAGGAACTTGAGCAACAGCCCTGGGGCAAGAAGGCGGTGCGCCTCTCCATCGCCATTGGCAATGAGTCTGACTACGATGAGTCGGAGTTGCTGAAATTCGTGAGCCACAAAGAGCAGGTTGGGGTGCTCAAGGCCGACACCCCCGAGCGACTTGCCACCTACATCAAGTGGGCTTCCGTTACGGCTTCCATCGGCGCCTCGGCAGGCAAGAGCAAAGGCGGCAGCGCTATCGAAGATTCCACGAACGTCGTCATGGCTGCCCCTCCACCGCCAGCCGCGCCGCCTGTGACAGCTCCGGTTGTGGAACCGCCGAAACCTCCCAAATCTCCAGCGCCTCTCTCCGCAAAGACCGCCACGCCCGCGGCACCCAGTCAGGGGCCGCCACCTCCGGCACCCCGCTTCGTGCGCTACGTGCAACCACCCCCTCGCCGCCGAGGCGGGTTGCTCGGCGCGCTCGGTGTGGGTACTCTCCCACCGCCAGAGCCTCAACCGCTCAACGCGAAGGTCGCTGTCACACCTGCACCCTCAGGAGGATGGATGTGTACCAACCCCGCCGACAACGCGCCGATGATCTGGATTCCCGCGGGCAGGCTGGAGGGGAAAACGCAGGTGCAGGGATTCTGGATGTATCAATACGAAGTGACCAATGAGCAGTACCACAAGTTTGTGGAGGCCAATCCGGACTGGAAACCGGGAGGTCGTAAGGCGAAGCAGCTTGCCGATCAGGACTATCTGAACCACTGGCGCGGGGAAGACAAGGAATTCGCTTCGACCGAACCGAGGGCGCCGGTGGCGTGGGTCTCGTGGCATGCCGCAATGGCCTACTCCAATTGGGTGGGAGGCGACTTGCCGACGAACGACCAGTGGGAATGGGCCGCGCGAGGGGGTGTCACCGGGAAGAAGTTCGTCTGGGGCGACCAATGGCCGCCGCCGGAGGGCGCGGGAAACTTCTGCGATCAGACTGCCAAGAGGAAGTTTGGCTGGACTGCGATTGATGGCTATGACGACGGTTATGCGGGCACTTCGCCGGTTGGGAGTTTTACGGCCAACGGTTATGGCTTGTATGACATGGCGGGGAATGTGTCGGAATGGGTCAAGGACGCGTACTTTGACAGTCGCAACCTTCGGGGCGGCTCGTCCTACGTCATCGGTCCAGGGGCCCTGGCCGTTTCCACCCGCGACAGCTACTATCCGCCGCTCTGCTCCGGCAACTACGGGTTCCGTTGTGCGAGGACTCCATAACTCTTTATCCTATGTCCTTTGATCCTTTATATTTCCGTCCCGACGAAGTCGGGACGGCCGCGCGATTTTTTCGATTGCAGGGATGGCACTGAACGCATGAGACAACAGGAACCCGTATCGGCGGTTCAGAAGGCGTATGACTTCATGTTATGGATGCTGCCGCATACGGCGAAGATCTTGTCTTGCCCTTTCAGGGCGTAGGTTGAGGTTGGCGCTTCTTGTTCCAGGGGCGTTGCCCCTGGCTACATTGTGATGCCCCTTCGGGGCGTACCGAGGTATAGAGCGTTCCTCAGTTGGGAGGATGGGTTCAAACAATATGGTCCGGCGTGACACTCAACGGTCCATTCAGTCCGAAGGACTGACACAACATAGCCTGGGGGCAACGCCCGATCTGCCGAACGTGGCTGTGCCTTTCAGTCCGAAGGACTGAAACAACATAGCCTGGGGGCAACGCCCGATCTGCCGAACGTGGCTGTGCCTTTCAGTCCGAAGGACTGAAACAACATAGCCTGGGGGCAACGCCCGATCTGCCGAACGTGGCTGTGCCTTTCAGTC
>MNXM01000078.1 GCA_001872605.1 Armatimonadetes bacterium CG2_30_59_28
CTCACTCATCGAGGAACAAACCTACAATGCCCTTGGGAAGCTCCTCTCCGGTGGGGGGCGATACGTTATTCCCGGCTTCTACGCGGCAAAACCCAGCGGCGGTATCAGCACCTTTGCTCGCGGTGGATCCGATATTACCGGTTCCATCGTTGCGCGTGCAGTGAAAGCCGAGGTTTACGAGAACTGGACGGACGTGCCCGGCATCCTCATGGCCGACCCTAACATCGTGAAGAACGCTCAGCCGATTCTCGAACTGACTTACGGAGAGATGCGCGAGCTTGCCTACATGGGAGCCACCGCGCTGCAGCATGATGCCGTGTTCCCTGTGCGGGAGGCGAGCATCCCCATTCACATCTGCAACACCAACGACCCCAAGTCCCCCGGCACCTGGATTTTCCGGGAGCGGGATCCGAGCCACACGCCGCAAGTCGTCGTCGGGGTATCGGGACTGAAAGGCTATTCCGTCATTCTTGTAAAGCAACCATTGATGACGCAGGAAGGGGGACACGGCTTGAGAGTTCTGGAGGCCCTGCATCGCCACGGCGTTCGCCATGAACACGCCCCTTCCAGCATCGACTCGATGTCCGTCATCGTCAAGGATGAGGAGTTGCAGGGCAAGGAGAAAGCCCTCCTGCGGGACATTCAGCAGTTTGGCGCAGTGGAGACCGTGAAAGTCATGCCTGATCTCGCCCTGATCGCCGTCGTGGGATTGGGGATGGCGCATCGCGCCGGCATCGCAGCCCGCGTCTTTGGCGCGCTCGCGAAAGCCCGCGTCAACATCCGCATGATCAACCAGAGCGCTTCGGAGATCAACATCATGGTTGGCGTGGTGGAAGAGGATTTCGAAAAGGCCATCCGCGCCATCTACCGCGAGTTTGCGTAAGAACTTGTCTCAAACACCGTCAGCGACTCTTGCGGAGCACCCGCAGACCCCCAACGAGAAAACGCGGCTTTACGCGAGTTATACTCGTTAAGGTTGAGAATCCACGTTTTCTGCCGTAGGATAAAGCTCCAGCTTTGTCAATCAGCAGACTCGCCTCACCGGGAGACAAAGCTGGAGCTTTATCCTACGGCAGAAAACGTGGATTCTCAACCTTAACGAGTATAACTCGCGTAAAGCCGCGTTTTCTCGTTGGGGGTCTGCGGGTGCTCCGCAAGAGTCGCTGACGGTGTTTGAGACAAGTTCTTACGCAAACTCGCGGTAGATGGCGCGGATGGCCTTTTCGAAATCCTCTTCCACCACGCCAACCATGATGTTGATCTCCGAAGCGCTCTGGTTGATCATGCGGATGTTGACGCGGGCTTTCGCGAGCGCGCCAAAGACGCGGGCTGCGATGCCGGCGCGATGCGCCATCCCCAATCCCACGACGGCGATCAGGGCGAGATCAGGCATGACTTTCACGGTCTCCACTGCGCCAAACTGCTGAATGTCCCGCAGGAGGGCTTTCTCCTTGCCCTGCAACTCCTCATCCTTGACGATGACGGACATCGAGTCGATGCTGGAAGGGGCGTGTTCATGGCGAACGCCGTGGCGATGCAGGGCCTCCAGAACTCTCAAGCCGTGTCCCCCTTCCTGCGTCATCAATGGTTGCTTTACAAGAATGACGGAATAGCCTTTCAGTCCCGATACCCCGACGACGACTTGCGGCGTGTGGCTCGGATCCCGCTCCCGGAAAATCCAGGTGCCGGGGGACTTGGGGTCGTTGGTGTTGCAGATGTGAATGGGGATGCTCGCCTCCCGCACAGGGAACACGGCATCATGCTGCAGCGCGGTGGCTCCCATGTAGGCAAGCTCGCGCATCTCTCCGTAAGTCAGTTCGAGAATCGGCTGAGCGTTCTTCACGATGTTAGGGTCGGCCATGAGGATGCCGGGCACGTCCGTCCAGTTCTCGTAAACCTCGGCTTTCACTGCACGCGCAACGATGGAACCGGTAATATCGGATCCACCGCGAGCAAAGGTGCTGATACCGCCGCTGGGTTTTGCCGCGTAGAAGCCGGGAATAACGTATCGCCCCCCACCGGAGAGGAGCTTCCCAAGGGCATTGTAGGTTTGTTCCTCGATGAGTGAGCCGTCGGATTCAACAAAAATCCCATCGCCCGCGTCCACGAACGTTGCCTTCAGGTAGGCTGCCACCAGCTTGGCGCAGAGATATTCGCCGCGGGAGGCGAGCCAGTCGCGGCTGACGCGTGTGAAGGACATGTTCGAAATGTGGTCGTGCAGCTCAACAAGCCACTCGGACACGCCGCAAAGTCCGAGGTTTTTGGCTATCGTCTCGTAGCGTTCTACGACGCGCCGAAAAGTTGGGGTAATGTCGTTACCGCGCCTCGCTGCCTCGTGGCACTGGTATAGGAGGTTTGTGACTTTGTCGTCCTTATTGTGCCGCTTCCCCGGAGCGGAAACCACGATGAACCGCCGCTTTGGATTTGCGTCAACAATTTCCCCCACTTTGCGAATCTGGTTTGCGTCAGCGAGCGAAGAACCACCGAACTTACAGACGATATCTCCCATTTTCCTCTTGTGACCCCCTGCCATAGCATCAGCGGATATATGCTCCAAGCGCCAATTGTGAACGCAACCAATTTGCCGTGAACATGACGGGCATTCCGGTGGCGCTCCTCCGTCGCTTGCTTCCAAGTATGCCTACAACGGGGTGTAAGTCGGATTTGTGATAGTCAGCCCCATCCAGCCCATCCGGAACCATAGGCGCTATAATCTGGAAACCGACAGTGATTGTGTAACGCAGTTCGCGGTTCGTCGGTCCTGAGTGAGTTCTTGCAACAACCTCCATCCTCGAACCCAAAGGGTTCGCACCTTCCCAACCTCTCGTTTACGCCTGCCCGGCCCCAGGGGGCTGATTACCACCACGCATCATAAATCTGACTTGCACCCGGTTTATTGCCGCGCATTACCCCTCCCGCCTGTAGTCGCCGCTCTTGCCGCCGGACTTTGACTCGAGCCGAATGTCACCGATGGTCATTCCCTTGTTGACAACTTTGCACATGTCGTAGACGGTCAGTGCGGCCGCGGAGACGGCGGTGAGAGCCTCCATCTCCACGCCGGTCTTGCCGAGACAACGAACGGTGGCCGAAATAAGCACTCTTCCTTCTGACTCATCGACATGGATGTCCACGCCCACAGAGGAGATGAGAAGTGGGTGACAGAGAGGCACGATTTCCGGGGTCCGTTTGGCGCCCGTGATGCCAGCGACGCGGGCGGTGTTAAGCACGTCCCCTTTGGGAATCTCGCCGCGAGCAATCATGCGCGCGGTTTCCGAGCCTACCTGCACACAGCCGGTTGCGACGGCTTCACGCACGGTGTTCCTTTTCCCGACCACATCCACCATCTTTGTTTGCAGGTTGGCAGTCATTTGGTTCCTTGCCTTTCGGGGGGTCTTTCGTTCTCGGTCTCAACTTTGACTTTACTGTAGCGCACGACGTCATCCAGACGATGGGCGACGCGGTTGATCCGGCTAAGAGGCTTCGCGTACGTTATGCTTCAACCTCGCGAATCTCTCCCGTTCTGCTAACATCGTACCCGCCCAGGGAAGAAAGCTCACTCCTAAACTGCGGCGAGCGGATGGCGTCGAGCAGTTGCTCCATTCTGGGGTCATTGAGGTCGGAGGAAAGGATTGCCAGCTCGTACTGCTCCCGTGCCACCATGACGAAGTCCATACCCATCGCTGTGGCAGCGGCGCGTATCCCCAATGCCGCATCTGCCGATCCGGCCGCCACTGCGGCTGCCGCCGCGAGGTGCGTGTATGCCTCCCGGGAGTACCCATTGATGCTCCTGGGGCCGAGTCCCTCCCGCCTCAATTCGTAATCGAGAAGAATGCGGGTGCCGGAACCTCGTTGGCGGTTCACGAAGATAACGCCCTCACGAGCGAGAGAGGAAATGGAGGAGAGCGCCTTCGGATTCCCGGGCGCAACAATCAGCCCCTGCTCGCGAAACGACACGGTGACAAGCGTCACGCGCTTGCCGGCTACAAGCTGCCGAACAAACGGGACATTGTACTCTCCCGTTTCCGAGTCCAGTAGATGGCATCCGCTGGCGTGGCACTCTTTCCGCCCCAGAGCGGCGAGACCCGCGTAGCTCCCGACATGGGACGATGAGATTCGCAACAGGCTGTCGCGATTCCGGAGAACGCTGGTGAGCAGGTCGAGACACATATCGTGACTGCCGATGACGAGCAAGGCGTTGTCGATGTCGCTCAGGTCGCGCAGAAGCTCCACCTGCACCTCTTCGTGCTCGAGGACCCCTTCGCTCTTTGCGGGGATGCGGAAGAACCCGTCGCTGTGCGCAGCCGCGACGATGGTGCTCGCGCCGCTGCGAGCGGGCGACGCGAGGTACCGACCCCCAATCCTGCCCATTCGCACATGAACGAAATCTTCTGTGCCCATCGGGGAGGGAACCTTGGCGCTGACGGATGCGGCAACCTTCTGCCGGTCAGGTACGGGACGGCCCAGCATCCCGCAGATGACAGGCCGGACGAACAGGTCGAAATTGATAATCGTTGACACAGGGTATCCCGGCAGATTCACCAGCGGTCGACCGTCCACCATCGCCAGCAGAACCGGTTTACCAGGTCGAAGAGCAACGCCGTGTACGATGACTTCCCCGATTTCCTTAAGCGCAGCGGGGGTGAAATCCCTCGATCCGGTTCCCGACGCGCCTGCAAGCAGAATGAGGACGTCATAGTCGCGCGAACATCGCTGGACGGCATCCCGGATGGCGGTGGTATCGTCGCGCACCACAGGGTGGCGGACAAAGTCGGCCCCCAGATCGCGAAGAGACGCTCCCACGATGCGCGAGTTGAACTCTATCACGTCACCGGGCTTGAGCTCCGTGCCGGGTTCAACCACTTCCGAGCCGGTCGGGATGATGACGGCCCTCGGTTGGGCGCGCACTGGAATCTCGATGACTCCTGCCGAGAGAACCGCACCGATGTCCACCGGTCGAATGGGATGTCCCTCGGGAAGGATCATCTCCGTCGCCACCACGTTTTCTCCCACAATGCGGACGTAGTTCCACGGGCCGACGGGCGCGTAAACGTCTACATCGGTCGGCCCGAGTTGGCGCACTTCCTCAATCTTTATGACCGCGTCAAATCGCTCCGGTATGGGATCGCCCGTGTTAACGAAGACGGCTTCACTGCCAATGGCCAGCCGAGTGGGAGAAGACTCCACCGCCCCGAAAGTGGATGCCGCCACCACGGCGATGCCATCCATTGCCGCCGCGTGGTAGTGGGGAGACGAAAGCAACGCTCTGACGGCGGCGGCGGTTACGCGTCCCAGGGATTCTTCGACGGGGACCGACTCGGCCGGAGTGCGAATATCGCCGCGGCGTTTTACCGCCAACTTCCAGCGAGCTTGCGCCTCCTCTAATGTTAGTGTTTCGCGAAACTCGAACTTGTGCATAGCCCCACTCCGAACGGCCCGATCGCTATTAGTGGTAACGGTGTCAGTATAGACAAGGAAAGGAGGAATGTCTACGGGAATGTGTGAACCCAGCAGCGGTCGTCAGAACGATGGGCGGCGAGCATCCGGTTCTGCGGCGCGCCCCAGGAATGAACGGACTCGCGGCGCGCCGTGCGATTGCAGTGCGAGCGTGAACGCCTGCCTGCCACGTTTGAGTTGGACGTGCGTCTCGTTCACTGCCGCTACCCCGTCGGGTGGTTTGGATGGGATCTCAAAGCGCATTCCAGGAGGAAGGAACAGGAAGGATGCCCTTAGCGCATCCCCTTCCGGCAGTCGCGACTGAACCCGCAATATGCCGCCGTGAACCTCGAACTCAGAGTTCGCCTCGATTCTTAGCGATGTAGGCCCGAAATGAGTTGGCAGATTGTCCCACTGAATTATATTGCCGTCCGAGAACCAGTGGTCTGGGACGGCCGGGCACAACGATAGAGTGTGCGGCCCCTCCTGAATTAACAGTCGTCTCAGGTAGACCATGAAGAGCGCTGACCCCCATTGATGAGGAATGGTGCCGCGCCATGCTTCCCGCGTGTCGTCGTAGATGCCCTCCGCAAATCCGTTGGCCGCGCTTGTGTGAAGGAGTTGAGCGTAAAAGCCATCCATGGCCTTGTTGTAGTAGCCCTGGTGCAAACGCGACATGTGCGCGAACGATGTCGCGTACGGATGGATGGCGCGCACCGTATCGGGGGACCACGGCATGACGCCCTCGCGGTAGGTGGATTCCACCCGGCGAAGGGTATTCTCCACAAGGAAGTCGTCCGGGCTGAAAACCGGGGAAGGGAAGAGCGCCTCGAGATTTCCCCAGTGGGTTCCCCGACCTTCGTAGGAGGGGGGGAGAAAATCGAGCCCTCGACTCAACACGTTTCTGCGAATCGCCTGGCGATATGTCTCGGCCGCTGCGCCCCACCTGACCTCCAGGTCATCCTTGCGTAGTGTTCGGGCTGCGAACGCCGCGTGCTCCAGTCCGCGCAGATTCCAGAGATCGTATCCCACAATGTGGCAGTCGCCGTCCCAGAGGTTCTCTCCATCCGCCGGCGCGTTGGGGAGAATGCCGGGAAACGCACCAGTCGAGTGGGAGATCGCCGAAAGCAGCCACGCGACGGATCTCTTCATGCGAGGGAAGACGCGAGTCAGCCACTCGCTGTCTCCAGTCAGGCGGAAGTGCTCCGCGAGAATCCACAGCATGTACCCATTCGCGTCCAATTGTCCCTTCTGACTCTCAAACCGTCCATCGGGGCGCTGGTAGTCGAGACACTTCTCAAGGCTCGCCTCCGCCTCGCGCCCGTACCCCATCACATCAAGGGCATACACCTGGTAGGCGGCATCACGCAGGTAGATGTCTTCGTAGAAGCCTTCTCCGGGTTTCAGCACTTCCCGATCTCTCGCGATGAATTGCTGAACAATGCCGGTGCGATAGCAATCCATCACCTTCTTCTCGGGTACGCCGATGGCAGGATGCGCTCCAAGGAATCGATTCCACTCTTCGCTGGTCTTCCGCCGCGCAGTAGTGTAGGAGTCGGACAAGTCGTCTGAGAACCGATGCGGAGGCGTGGGAATCACGTTCACGTCGACTCGGTTGGGCACGCGCGCGTAAACATGACCGATCTCGCCGCCAGCCAGCCGGAATCCCACATGCAGTTTTCGGTCTTTCGCGAATACCTCGCCGGTGGTCTGCAGGTCCATGACCGGTGTTGGGCCGCAATCCACTGTGTATCTATCGAGAGCCAGCTTACGGAAACTGAGATTGCGCGAGACGATTCTTGCCGGGCCCGCGGCCTGTAGCCGCAGGTCGGAAACAAACTCAAAAGCGATTGTCGCGGGTTGCTCGATCCTGCCGGTGCCGCAGATTGCCATGTGGAGGTAGTTGTCGAAATCCCCGCTTCCGGTGGGACCCCAAAACGAGCCTCCCGCAGGCCCCATCTTTTCCGGCGCGGCAAGAAGCTCAATCTGGTAGCCGACAGAGCTTCTGTCACTGAAGCGCAGTTGGACGATGGGCAAATAACCCATGGAGAGCGTTCTTCGGATCGAGGGTGGTATGCGCGCCATCCTCTCTCCGGCACAGATGCGCAGTTGGTGGCGATCGCCGAGGAGCAGAGCCAGATGGGGAGCGATGCGCGTTCCCGACGGGTAGTCCTTCAGCCCAATGAGACCCCACGGGTTCGAGAAGTACTCGTAGGCATGGGAGCGGTCGGTAAACGCCTTCTCTGTTTCCGGCGCCTGGTTCATTCCGCAGCCAGTGTGCGTGATGACCAACGCAGACATGATGATCAGAGAGGTTGCTCTGGTCATGGAAGCGTCCTACTGCCAGTGCGTTTCCCGATTTTCCTCTTGCTGGACCGCGGGGCTGGAAGCTTTTGATCGGAGGAGCCGCAGGAAGACGTCCACTACGTCGGGGTCGAACTGAGTGGCGGCGTTGCCAGCCATCTCTTCCATCGCCTGTTCCTGGGTAAGCGCCTTGCGGTATGGTCGGTCTGAGATCATCGCGGTATAGCCATCGGCGACGGCGAGGATTCTGCCGTTGAGGGATATCGCGTTCGCGCTCAAGCCACGCGGATATCCCCCGCCATCGAAGCGCTCCTGATGGTCAAGCACTCCCTCAGCCAGCTTCCCCTCCGCGTCGATTCGCTTGAGGATGTCCACACCGATGGAGACATGGCCCTTCATAAGCTCCATTTCCTGCGGGGACAGCGATCCCGGTTTGTTGAGAATGTTATCGGGAATGCCGATGTTGCCGATGTCGTGCAGCATCGCTTGATACTCGAGCAGCTCGAGTTGATTCGGGGGCAACTCCATCGCCTCGCCGATCATGACCGCGTATTCCATGACCTGCGTGCTGTGGCGGTGGCTGTAGGGGTCTTTGGCGTCGATGGCCGTTGCGAGTGCGCCGATGGTCTGTATCTCATCCTTCCGCAACCGCACCAGCAATTGGCGACGCTCCATGGAAATGAGGCTTGCGGTGAATGCTGCAAAACAAAAGAGAATACCTTTGATGAGCAGTTGTTGCACGATGAATCCCGCTTCACCGCCGCTGGCCAGAGAGACGCTGGTGTAGAGAATCAGACAGGTAGCCGTGCCGATCACTGCGCCCCGGGTTTCCCACCAGTAGGCCGCGGCCACGATGGGGATGAAGTAGGAAGTTGCGAGCAGTTCGCTGATCGGTTCGAGGTGATGGATTCCCAGGGTGATCAGCAGAACATCGATTGCCAACAGAAGGCTTGCCCGAATGGTGAAGAGGCGATCTGGCTGAGGGGGGGTAACAACTGCCGCGTCGAGCCCGGACCCCGTGGTCCGATGCTTCCGAACTTCGACTGAGGAAGAATTCATGGGTTTGACTCGTTACACACCCCGAGGTAGTAATGGAGCCAGCAGCCGGATTCGAACCGGCGACCTGCGCATTACGAGTGCGCTGCTCTGCCATCTGAGCTATGCTGGCCCGACGACCGCGTGCGGTCGTGCAACTCTTCGTATGAGATGTCGCATGGGAACAGCACAAATCTTACCGCAATCTGCGGCTGCTGGCAACTATTACTCGGGTGTAAGTCAGATTTGTAATGCGTGGTGGTAATCAGCGCCCTGGGGTCGGCCAGGTATAAACTCACTCAGGACCGACGAATCGCAAACTCCGTTACACAATCACTGTCGGGTTTCAGGCTACAGGCGCTTATGGTTCCGGCTGGGGTGGATTCTCACAAATCTGACTTACACCCGATGGGGGGGCGTATCTGGACGAGTCGGTTGCCCTGTTCGACAAGTTGCCGGCAGACTTCAATATCCTCGGCAAGGGCAACGCCGATGTCGTTGCGATGCAGGAAGGCTACGACAACCGCTTCGTGGTGCAGCAGTGCATCTCCGCCACGGAGTACAACAATGTGGCGACGATCCTCGACGCCAACGCTCACGAGTGGATGGGCAACTTCGCCTCCATCGCAGCGCATACCATTTCAGGCGTTCGCACGCCTCCTCAAAAGTGCGCGTCGCGACGGTCGTCAGCGCGGACTCGCAGAGTCCGCATTGGCACAAAGAGGAATGGACGTGGCCCGTGTCCGTACGACCCATCACTCCATCGTCGGAGGGGTGCGCTGGAGGCCGCTTGAGGGCGGAAGGATTGATATCTTCGACGGCTGGGTGGAGAAGAATGTTGTCACGGTGGGAGTTTCCCAACTCAAGGGGGCTTCTGTTTCAGGCAAGCCCTCGACAGGGAAGGGTTTGTTTTTCAAAGCCGCGGCGGCGCAGTTACAGCCCGCGTGGGAGGAGCTTGAGGAACACAGGCTGCTGCACCGTGTGCTTACGTGGGATAGATCGTTCGTGCCGCGGTTGATCCGTGGGAGCACAACGAAGCCATCCAACCACGCGTTCGGGACGGCCTTTGACATCAACGCGCGCTGGAACGGCCCGAGGGTCACCCCACCCGCGCGGCGGGATTGAGAGGCTCGATACGTGAACTCGTTCCCTTCTTTGAGAAGAATGGGTTCTATTGGAGCGGCGACTACAAACGGCGGCCCGATGGAATGCATTTTGATGTGTCCCGACTCGGTCTGCCCACCTCAGGTGACACCGCGCGGTCGGTAGAAGTGTTCGTCAACGGGGTTCAGCAGGTTGTACCGGCGTTGTTCATCGCGGACGCTGAGTTCGGCAGCGGCAAGACGTGGGTTGGGGTTCGGGCATTGACCGGGCTTCTCGGTGGTGAGATCTTTTCAGCGGGGGGCACACCCTTCACCATCGTTTTGAGGGCCAAGGGGCAGGACAAGCGGATCGAGGGGCGAAAGGTAGGCGGAATAGGGTACTACGTCCCGTTTGGAGACGTCATCGCTCTCTACCGGCTTCCGTATCAGATCAACAACAGGATCCTGCGGCTGGACATCGATGTGGGGGTCGATCTCAGAGTTCGCAGTGACCAGTAACGGAGTGGCAGGGGGGAGAAAGTCGAGGTACAAGCGTCCGTTGGGATTCGTATGCAAGGGCTAACCCTCCGAACCGTAGAGCACTTCCTGGGCAATGGGTTGCTTGATAATCTCGCTGCCGGTTTCTTCACGCTTGATCGCTTTCCCGTTCTGGTAGTACACCTTGTACTGAACGTCTCTAACCCCTTTTTCCCCCTTGCGCCGAATCTCAGTTTGCCCGGGATTGAGCTTAAGGGAGTGCCGCTTGATGGTCGCATACGGGATGCTCTCGCGGACTTTCTCCACCTTGGTGTTCGTGATGGCAATATTGCTGGATTCAGGCTTTCCGTGAGTTCGCGGAGAAGAACTTGCGTTGCTGGGGGGGGCGGCCGGCGGTTCCGAGTTACCCGTGGCGGGTACGCGGAGTTTGTCACCCGGTTTCAGTTTTTGCCATTCCACCTTCCGGTTCAGTTCCTCCAATGCCTGCACGGTCGTGTTGAACTTCCGTGCAATCGCCATGCCTGTGTCACCGGGCTGAACAGTGTAGTTACCGTCATCAGTTCCCGTTGAGGACGTTCCGCCTCCAGCGGAGCCGTAGGACATATCCTTGGTAAGGTACGCCACGGCCTCTTCCGGCTTTGGTCGCATGTCCTCAAGGTCGATATAATCCTCGTCAACCTTAGAGCCGCCCTGCAGTTGGCGTTTATTGGCTTCGGCGCGATTCCCACCCGTCAGCTTCAGTTTTACTCCGTAGATCGTTTCTTCCGCCATCTTCTTGGTTGGGAGACCGACCAGAGGAGTTTTTGCTATGTACACAACCCAGCCCTTCACTTGCGGGGTGACCGCGGCGCGAAGGCGTTTCAGCGCCTCCTGCTCGGAGATAATGCGGGGTCCCTCCACGCTTCGTCGCGTGATGGAGGGCGACTTCTTGAACCGAAACGTTCCGGCGATGCGTTTCCCGTATTTTTTGGTTATTGGGCCGACGTATTCATCCCGAAGAGTATTGATGACATTCTCCGCTGTCTTGATGCCATCCACCCAGGCTACCAACTCTTCGCCAACCTGGATGGAGCATGGCTTGTCGGAGAACACAATCGTTCCCAGCGCCACCAGCAGGGACACGATCACGGTCCAATAGAATGCTCGCTCAGTCTGAAGTTGTTTTCTGTAGCGCAAAGAATCAATATCCGGCACCGGCACCCGACCCTTCGTTGCCTTCTGTTCGCATTGCTCTTCCTGTCGCGCTCTGCAATTTCACGGAGGCACCCCACCCCACCCCATCACCCTACGGTCGAGACGTCACGTATTGTAGGAAGCCCACGGAATACAGATGTAGTAATCGGTTGGCGCTTCGCTCGCCGCCGCTCGTGACGCGGGAGGTCGAGGCGTGGTTGCCGTATTGCGTCCACCGGCGGCGGCGGCCACCTCTTTCTTCAGATGGTCGATGGCCTTCTTGAGTTGTATGTCTCCGTCCTTCTTATAGATTTCCTCGGTCAGTTCCACCACCTGGTCCGGCATGATTCCCTTGTCCGTGATGTCTCTCCGGTGAGGCGTGAAGTACTTGGCTGTCGTTATTGCCAGGGCACCGCCGTTCTGCAGCCGTACCAGCAATTGAACTGATGCCTTGCCGAAGGAACGTTCCCCCATGACATGGGCCAGCTTATTGTCTTGCAGCGCTCCCGCAACAATTTCAGATGCGCTTGCGCTTCCGCCGTTAATCAGGACCACCACGGGGATACCCAGTCCGAGGAATTTCTCAGTATTGACCTGCAGCTTTTCCTCTTGCCCGCTTCGGTTTTTTGTATAGACAACGGTTCCCGATTCCATGAAAAGGCTGGCAACGTCCACGGCGACATCCAACAGACCTCCCGGGTCGTTGCGCAGATCGAAAATGAGTCCCTTTATCTTCTTGGTTCGCAGACTTGCCATGGCCTCGGAGAGTTCCTTCTCCGACTTCTCATTGAACTCCCGAAGCAGAAGGTACCCGATGTCATTCTCCAATAGTTCCGACTTCACGGGATGAATCTCGATCGTGTCTCTCGCGATGGGAACATCAAAGGGATCTTTGGATCCTTTCCGCCCAATGGTCAGCACAACCTTCGTTCCGCGCGGACCCCGAATCAGGCGAACAGCCGCCTCCAGCGCCATGTCCTCGGTGGATTTGCCGTCGATCTTGAGAATGAAATCGCCCTTTTTGATCCCCGCCTTCTCCGCCGGACTTCCGGGGAGCGGAGCCACAATCATCAAGGCTTCCTCCTTGGTCGCCTCGTTGATATAGCCCACTCCAAGTTGAGCGCCGATCCCCTCAAATTCCCCCGCGTTCCTGACGCTGAACTCCTCAAACTCTTCCGGGTCCATGAAACGGGTGTAGCGGTCGCCCAGAGCCTTCACCATTCCCCGGATGGCGCCGTAGGTGAGGTCGGTCTCGTCGATCTTCTTCGGCTCCACGTAATGCAGCTTGATAGCCTGCATCACCTCCCAGAGGTACTCGAAGGGCTTCAGATTGGGCTTGGCGCTTCGGAGTCCCGGATCCAGCTTAACGGATGCGAGGAACTCTCGGGGGAGTTGAACTTGCTGGTTTGATCGCCGACTGTCCTCAGTCGCACGGACGGCGTATCCCGCAGAAAAGGCGAATCCCAGTATGGAACACGCCACGATGGCGATCGTGATGACTGTCCCGACGCGGTACTTACTCATAAAACGACACCTGCATCAATGTTATCTGTCCCAGACATCCGTTGCTATTCTATCATACAGAATGCTCAATCAAGTCATCTACCGCAAGGTCATGGGATTGACAGGACGGCCGTTGCGACGAACCTCAAAGTGCAGATGGGGTCCAGTACTCGCACCGGTGCTCCCCACGTGGGCGATAGATTGTCCCTGCGATACCCTGCTTCCCGAAGAGATTGAGGTCGATGAACAGTGGGCGTAGACTGTCGCCAGGCCACCCCCGTGGTCAATGATCACCATCTTTCCATAGGCTCGTTGCCACCCCGCGAAGATGCAGCGCCCTCCCGCCGCGGCACGAATTGGCGTGCCGGAACGCGCGGAAAGGTCCACGCCCGTATGAATCCGACGGACCTTGAAGATCGGGTGGAAACGATACCCAAAACTGGAGGTGATTCTGCCAGACACGGGTCGAATAAAGCCGCCCCTCCAGGCAGTGACCCCTCCGCCGGAGGAGGGAGCTGCCAGCCGCTGAATCATCGCGGTGATTTCCCGGGAAGACTGCTCCAATTCCCGCAGATTAGCTTCGTAGGCTGCTCTTTCGTGACACACCTTGAAGAGTAGCTGCCGTTCTCGTTCTGCCTGAGTCGCTATTTCCTTCTTCTTCTGCTCAACTTGAGCCTGGGCAGACTCAATCTGTCTTTCCTGGTGTCTAAGCAGATCTCTCTTCTGAGCGATCTCCTCCCTGTCTGCCTGAATGCGGTGAAGAAGACCGATGTCATTTTCAACGATCTTGCGGAAAAGATACGTTCGTTTCACTACGTCTGAGAAGCTACGGGATTCCAGCACCATCTCCAGATAGACCAGACTTCCATTCTTGTAGATACTGACCAGTCGGTCTCCCAGAGCCTCGTTGTGGTTCGCCAATCGTTTTTCCACTTCCCTTAACGATTCCTGCGTCCGGTCAAGCTGGTTGCGGGTTCTGTTAAGACGGTGGTTCGCCCGGTCGTATTCACCGCGGGTCTGCTCAAGGCACTGCTGCGTTTCGGCCACCTGTGAGGTGATTGTTCGTTCCTGCTTCTTGAGCACCTTCAGTTTCTTCCGAGCCTCCGTTGCCTCCTGATGCCCCTCCTTCTTCTTCTGTCGGAGGTTGTGTATCTTTGTCTTGATGGCGGACTCGCCGCGAGTCCGCGAAGACTTTTTCGCCAACGCCGCCGGGGAGATCGACAGTCCCATGGCCAGGGAGAGAACCCCGAGGCGCGCTCCGCGTCCGGACAGTGTTCGTGTTGCCAGGAAAGGATTCATTTAGAGGTTTGCCAGGAACTTCCGGATTGAGATCAGACTTCCCGTGTAACCAAACAACAGTCCCATCAAGTTCAGTACAACAATAAAATGGCTTGTCAATGCCTCCCGGGGGACTACGGGGATAAAGGGCAATGTGTTAGTCAGATTCTTGACGCCGTAGGAGTACGCAACAACAAGTAACAGCGACGCCACCGCGGAACCCGCAATCCCGTGGAGAACTCCTTCCATGAGGAACGGCACTTTGATAAACCAGTTTGTCGCCCCCACCAATTGCATGATCCGAATTTCCCGACGACGGGCGAAGATCGTCAGTCGAATTGTGTTATTGATGATCAGCAGGATCGACAGGCTCAGAAGCGCCGTCGTGACAACCCCAATCGTCTTGACGGCCCGACCGAATCTTAGAATTTTCTGAGCGTATTTCTTGCCGTACTCTGGCTCATCAAATCCCTCTACACGTTTCAGCTTGGTCACTACATCGCCAATGATATCCGGGTCGGTTACACTAACTTCCAGCGAGTCCGGCAAAGGATTGTTCTTCTCGATGTCGGAAAAATTGATCTGCCCCTCCAAACGCTCTTTAAGGCGTTGCAGGGCAGTCTCGCGTGACACATATTCCACCTCTTTGACCCCGTCAATGCTGAGGATTTTCTTCCGAGAACGCTCGGCTTTCTTCTCCGAGACCTGCTCGTTGAAGAACATCGTCACCTCTACCTTACGGGAGACATCCGTCGCCATGGCGTCCACGTTAACGATTACCAGAAGAAAACTGCCGAGTATGCAGAGTGACACCACGACGGTAGACACTGCCGCCAGGCTCATCAGAGCGTTTCTGCGAATATTCAGAGATGTTTCACGGAGGAAAAATTCCAGATTCCTCAGTGTCAACATGATGATACCCCCCGGACTCGTCGCGCACGACCTGCCCGTTTTCAATGGCAATGACTCGTTTTTTCATCCCGTCCACAATGTACTTGTCGTGTGTTGCTACCACCACCGTGCTTCCCCGGAGGTTGATCTTCGCAAGAAGTTGAACAATGTCCCAGGACGTTTCCGGGTCGAGATTCCCCGTTGGCTCGTCTGCGAGCACGATCGCGGGGTTATTGACGACCGCCCGCGCAATGGAAACGCGTTGTTGTTCCCCACCGGAGAGCTTCGCCGGATAGGCGTTCGACTTGTGCGTCAGGTTCACCATCTCCAGCACTTGGGGAACCTCGCGGAAGATCCGCTTTCGTTCCGTCCCGATGGCCTGCAAAGCAAACGCAACATTCTCCCATACCGTCTTTCGGGGGAGCAACTGGAAGTCCTGGAATACCACCCCCATCTGCCGCCGGAGTTCAGGTACATACCGCGCCTCCAGCCGGGTGATGTCCCTCCCTGCCACAATCACCTTCCCCTTTTGTGGCGTTGTCTCCCGGTAGATCAGTTTAAGAAAAGTCGATTTTCCCATGCCGGTCGGCCCCACCAGGAAGACGAACTCTCCCTTCTCGATCCGAACGGTCACTTCCCGAAGGACCGGCGGACCGCCATCATAGGAAACAGTCACTGCAATCGTCTGGATCATGGGGTGCCGTCAGACTCCTCGGGTGAACTTACAGGAGATATTATACCGAAAGCGCGCAGGAACATCAACTAAGAGCCAGTGTGCAAGTCAGATTTGCGACGCGTGGTGGTAATCAGCCCCCTGGGGCCGGGCAGGCGTAAACGAGAGGTTGGGAAGACTTGCGCGAGTGAAAGGGGACAGTAACAACCCCCATCCGGTCTTCGACCACCTTCCCCCGTTATCGAACCGAAACGGTTCGCACAGGGGAAGGAACCCCCAGTGTGCATTGTCCAAAATCAGGTTTTCCCATCGCAGGGAGTGGTCACTGTGGCAATCCCCTCAGGGGTGAAATTCATTCGCGGCATATCCTCCTCCATGTGCATTGTCGTTCCCTCGGCCCGACGGGCTTGTCCTTGGCCAGCATCCCGACGCGTCGGGACTTCAGCGCCGGTGCGAGCGCGTCCCCAAAGTACTGCAATGGGGGTGCATCCCGGAATTACGGAGATTGCCGTAGGATAAAGCTCCAGCTTTGTCAGATGCACATTGGAATGGCGGGAAAGAGGTCTGCCAATGACAAAGCTGGAGCTTTATCCTACGGCGACAAAGTCGATGTATCCGCTTTTCCGTAATTCCGGGATGCACCCAGAGCAGGTGCGCCCCAGTTCCCTTGCGCACCATTTAAGGAGTACTTGCGGGATAAAGGATTGCAGGTTATTCTTTGACTGTAATTCCGGACAGGAGACGCGTGAATGATGAATATGCAGCGGGGACTAACAGTTCGCTCACAAGTGATTGCCGAGGCCGCGTGGCCGGTTACTGGCGTCTACCGGGAGGTGGCTCTGATTCTCCTCGGCAGTGGGCTGGTTGCGCTGACCGCGCGCATTCAGATTCACCTGTGGCCAGTGCCAGTGACGGGGCAGACCTTCGGCGTGTTGCTCGTGGGCGCCCTGCTGGGGAGCCGACGCGGCGCCCTTGCTGTGCTGTGTTATCTCGCACAGGGGGCCGTCGGTCTGCCTTTTCTCGCCGGCAGTGTCGGCGGCATCGGTCGGATGCTGGGGCCCACCGGAGGATATCTACTGGGGTTCGTTCCAGCAGCGTTTATGACCGGCTGGCTATGCGAGCATGGCTGGGATCGCCGGCTACCCACGGCTCTCCTGTCAATGCTGATCGGGAACGCTTGCATCTATCTGATGGGTCTGCCGTGGCTGGCAAACTTCGTGGGGTGGGACCGGGTCCTCCGCGTCGGCGTGCTCCCCTTTATCCCCGGCGACCTCCTCAAGATCGCCCTCGCCGCCAATGCCCTTCCGTGTGGCTGGGCGCTGCTGCAACCCAGTCGGAGATAAAAGCGCGCCGGACACTTTACGGATGCGATAAACAACCCGATCTGTCAAAGAGCAACCAACCTCTTACAGCTCAATAATCGCGGGACGGTCACCCGCGCTGAGGGCCGCCTCGGCAATGCGGGTCGCCTCAATCCCTTCTTTCGCTCCCGTTGTCGGCTGCTGACCGGTGCGGCAACCATCGAGGCAGTGAGCCATCTGCTTCTGGAACCAGCCGCTCCCGCCGCCTTCGTGGCCTCTGTGAGTCCGAGCACATCGTGCGCGCTGTCGGCTGGCACTTTGCCGCCAAAGCCGGGCATCCCCCACGATCACCGTCCCCATGTCCCAGGCGGTGGTGCTGGACTTGAGTCTGCGGATGTCGGTATCACCGATCGTGATCGGATCGTGGTCGTTCGGTCCCAGACACGGCGGGTACCAGGTCGGGACTGTGCTGAAGCGGCACTCGTGGTCCAGGTTCGGGCGCGGGTTCTTCCGCAGGGCGCGCAAGGCCCAACGCGCCATGGCAACCAAGTCTATATCCGGCCCCGGCTGTACGCCGCACACACCCCCGGTGGACGGTGGACCGTCCACGACTCGTACGTCGTAGATCGATCCATGAAGCCCTGACAGGTCCGTGCTATGCCGCGTCTTCATGCGTGCTCCGATCTCAATGTGCTGTCCGAGGTGATCTCACTTGCGCAGGATCCATCGCGCCAGCCGATCACGCTTTGCGTCCAGAGCACGACGATCCTTGGTGTAGTCGTAAACGCTGCGGATGATCGCGGGCTCGATCTGCATCTCCGCACGCATCGCTACCAGCACCTCGCGGTCCTTCTTGGGGTCGAGCACGGCCGCCTTCTTCTGGAGCAGTGCGAAGTATTCGTAGTCCTCCAGCCCGTCCCGAATGGCCGCGAGTCGCATGCCGGGAATGAGATCACAGGAGGGTTCCGGTCCCGGATAGACAAGGTTGTGCCCCCACTCGGCCCACCATTCGGAGTTGGGCCAGCGTTCAGCCGGGTCGGCTTTGACGTTCTTTTTCTCATCCCCGACATCGGCAAGATGGTACGCGAGGAACCCATCCGCGCCCAACCACCAGGCCATCCAGCCATACATTCGAGGTTGCACATACGAGTGATAGTATCGGTGGCACGGCGACCACCCGCCGTTTCCCTGCCAGGTTCCGCACACGTAAAACCAGAACGGTTCGCCATGCTTCGCGCGCCGTTCCCGGACAGCCCCCAGGATTGCGGGATCGTTGCACTGGAAGAGATGCGGCCCCCAGATGTCCACCAGCCCGATGGCGCTCTTGCCCCCGATGACTTGCGTCGGGTTCACGCCCCAATTCTGCATCTTTAGGTCCGGGACGATCGTCTTGAGATACGCAATGTGGCGCGCCATCTCCGTCCACCGTTTCTCGCTATTGTACGGTTCGTCGTAGAGTTCGCAGTGTGCCTGGTCGAGCACCCCCATCCGGCGCAGGTAGGCGACCAGCCCTTTGACGAAATCGACATAAACCGGGTTGTCATTCCAGTGTACTTTGCCCTCCTTGAATCGCTGCTGCCAATCGGCAATGAACGGTTCCATCTTCATGCGTTTACCGGTTTGCCGCTCGATCACCACAGCATTGCGATTGACGAAGGACGCAACCGACCCGTGCTCGGGGCTGAGCAGCGCAGTGTGCAGACAGTTGGCGTGGTGTTCTTTGCTGATACGGATGTATTCATCGAAGGCCGAGAAATCGAAGATGAAATGCTCGTCTGGCTCCAGGTAGGCGGGTGTGGGCGTGCCGAATTCGTGGAGATAGTATTGCTGGGCCCGGTAGCGTGCCAGCAGCCGAACGTGCCGCTCCCACAGCGCGGGCGTGTAGGGAACCTTGTAACCGTAGTACGCGCCCAGTCCGTAGGAGTAAGTCCCCCACGCAAACCAGAAGTTGGTTTTCAGGGTGTTGGTCTCGGGCAGGTCAAACCCATAAGCGCGCACCCGAAGGGGGCGCGTGACCCCCTTTCCGTTGGCCTTGACAGTGATCGTTCCTTCATACACTCCTGCCGGAGTGCCCGTCGGGACGTACACATCAATCCAGAGGGGCTGAGTCGTTCCGGCGGGCACAGTAAAAGGCTCGCCGGGCCACAGGATGTCAGGTTCCCTCGGGTGGGGACAGGTGACGGAGGGATGATTCTCCGGCATTCTCACATACATCACTCGAAACCAGGACAGGTTGCTGGCGGGAATCTCTCCCTGTGGACCACGCAAGTTCGTGAAGGAGACGCTCAGGTTCTCCAACGATTTCCAGAAAGGCATCACGACGAGTTGAACAGACTCGTATTCGTTTCCCGCGGCGGCGACCTCAATGACGCCGTCAGTGGACCCCGCGTACGCGGTGTACGGATAAACCTTCTCGTCCGACCGGGCCACGCCGACCGCAAAGGCCGCCGGTGATTGGTAGACGCGCATCAGGTTGGCGTCGTAGCTCAGGTTGTTCCACTTCGCGCGCAGGGTCTCCGTTGCCCTTGTGAATGTGCGCCACTCCTCGCGGGTGAGCTGGCTGGTGCGCCCCACCCAAGTGTCGGTAGCCTTCAGTCCCTCTTGCAGTTCCGAGAACGCCTGGCGGAGACGCCCAGCTTCGGGATGCACAAATGTGCGGAATTTCTCGTTAGCGACGACCACTGCCTTGCGAATCTCGACCACCGTCTCAGCCACCGCAGGCAGTTCCGCCTCGCCCTGCACGGCAAAGAACGGTTTGCCGCCCTCGGTCAATGTAGCCCGGAGTTGCCACAACCCGCCGCTGCCGATGGAATAACGGAATTTCCATTCACCGCACACTTCCCCCTGTTCTTTCGCCACGGTCCGACCGTCGCGGTTGAGGCTGAGCGAAATCGCGACGCGGTTAGCCACGTTAGTGATCTTGAAGATCAGTTCGCCGGGGCCAAGGGACAGGGGTTCCGGGATAATGAACGCAACATGGGGCAAAACTGCTCCCTGCCGTCGTCCTTTGAAGAAGACGCGACTGATGCAGCCGTAATTGTTCATGTTGCCGCCGGTCTGGGACCACTGGGACTCCTCACCTCTTGCGGCCTCGACTCGGTTGAAGTTGATACCCCAAGTGTCACCTGATTGCGGTGTGACATGGTAGGGCAGGCTGTCTCCCGAAAGCTCCGTAAAAGGTATGGACATCTCCATGGTCCATCCCCGGTCGAACCGTCCGCCGGCGGCGCGCCAGTTGCAGTCGAAGTGCAGCCCCTTGCGGCCGCCCGCGTCTTTGCGGGCACCCAGCGGACTGGCCCAGAAACCGAAATGCTCCCCGTGGCGGCGGAACTGGGGATCGAGCATGACGTGCACATACTCTCGCATGGAAACTTCGTCCTGCCTGTCGAGCGCCGGACCGGGGTCAACTTTATCCATCTGGGATTCGTGGGCCTTCCAGAACACGTACAGGTGGGTGGCGTCGTAACAGGCGAATACCTCCGTTTGCTCACCCGCCGGCTTCTGATTTGAAGCCAGAGCGAGAAAATCCCGCGCAACGGCTGCGCTCTTCCAGCATCCGTCGTTCATCTGCCCGTCCACGACCGGCGCCGCATCGGTCCAGTAGACGTCGATGGTCTTGTTCGTGACCTGCGGATGATTCTCCAGTTGCGGCTCATCGGCATAAGGGGCATGTATTCCCCAGTTCAGGATGCTCAGCAATACCAGTAACATTTTCATGGAGGGCACAACTTCTTTTATCACTCAACTCCCATCGCCAGAAACTCTCTCAGTTTGCCAGCCAACTTCTTGTCCGCCTGCACCAGTCTTTCTCCCCGCAGGTGCGCATTGGAGATCGTCGTGTATCCCACCTCAAAGTACTCACCGATCTCCGACAGGCGATGATCGCTCCGGCGCCAGAGCACCCGGATCAGAAGGTCACTCATGGGACGTTGCCTGCGGCGAACTGGTTTTCGCAAGGCGTCGATTTCGTTCCGGCTCACGCCCAGCACCTCACGCAGGGATTCCACAGCCTCGTCCACCGACTCAGACCGGGACAGCCTCCGGCTCTGCGGCTTCTCCCGATGCACCTTCCCCTTCAACTGCTCCCGCAGAGACGCAAGGGCCGCCTCACCACCCAGATACAGACCAAACCTCATGTTCTCCAGCAGACTTTCCTCTTCCTTGCTGTATTTCTGCACTTCCTTGCGAAAGCGTTCGGGACGATTGCCGAACAGTTGCAAAACCTCCTTACCCCTCAACCAACTCACGCAGCTTCTCCCCGAAGTCAGACACCCGTAGCTGCCCCATCGGTAATCTGCCAACCGATCAACCAGACGCGTCCGCAGAGGATTGCGGTGCACATACAGGATCAGCTTCCTCAAATAGTCCTGCTCCTCAATTGCGAAACTCTTGAACCGCCCCTGAAACAGATGCCCCGACCGTTCATAGCGTCGGTTGAAGTAACTGGCATAGGAAACGCCCAGCCACTGCATCGCCCGAGACAGATTCTCCTTGCGGGGTCTGACCACCAAGTGGTAGTGATTGCCCATCAGAACATATACTCGTTACGGATGAAAATCCACCTTTCCCCCTCACCCCACGATTCAGGCAAGGGTAGAAACTTCCCGGCTTCTCCAATCGCAACGGTCGAGCCATAACTTGGCATCCCCCAGTTCTCAAGACGCCCTCTCGCTCCGGTCTTTACCCAAGAGCCATTTACGAAGCCGCATTCTACGGCCATGCGCTACTCATGTCAATTTAAATGACAAAAGTTTCCCAAAGCTGAAAATCCCAGCAGTTTTTGGACACCTGAGCAGTGGGAGATGACTTCTGCTCCTTGAGCATTGGTGCTAGATTTGCTTTTCCCTCGTAGATTTGTTATCTACAGGAGGTAGTTGTGGCATTCCAACCCCTTCAACATAGCAAACATCGAGGCAATCGTCATGGCAAAAGACACAGCATCCCCCAAGATTCGGTTCGTGGTAGACGTAGCGGA
>MNXM01000079.1:0-1371 GCA_001872605.1 Armatimonadetes bacterium CG2_30_59_28
GCAGCGGCCGCGGCAGATTCGGCGGGGGCTTCTAAGAAGTTCCTCCAACAATTGGACTGCTTTACCCACACAAATGACCCCCGGATCCTTGGCCTTATAGAGATAGGGGAACAGCGGAGTTGTTGCAGAGTGAACTCGGCGCAGCAAGCAACGCCATTCATACCGGCACCGTCGCAATCGCCGTGGTCCTTTGGTGCACGAATAGACAGTTCTCGGCGCGGTGGGGTGCATCGCAAGGGTGGGCGCGTTTTACGAATTCGGCCCTCGGAGTCAGGGTAACACGCACATGCTTATGTCCCTCCCGTCGGCGCGCTATGCTGCCGCCAGTCACTAAGGTATATTTCCGGGATCAGCATGTGTAAACGAGATTGCTGGCGGCAATTTATAAGGAATCCATTCATGCCGACCTGTCGGCACCAGTGAGATGAAAATCCGGCGTGCGCGGACTCTGTGAGTCCGAAAGGATGCGATTCATTCCGCATTCCGCACTCCGAAATCCGCATTTTCGGAGGAGGGGGCGATCATTGTGCCAATAAACACACCAGCGCTCCACACAAGACGCAGTTCTTCGCTATTGTACTTGGCGACTTTCTCAGCGGTGGCAATTCTTTCCATCGGCCTGTGGTATCGTCCGACGACCGTATGCGTCGGTCAGCAGGTGCACGGGGGCGATGTGCTTATCCAACTGGATGTTCAGGACGCCGATATCCGTGACGTGCTGAGGCTCCTGAGCATGGAAAGTGGCATGAACATTGTGTTCGGCCCGGAAATTACCGGGCCTGTTTCGGCAACGATGCGCGACGTCTCTCTTGAGGAAGCGTTGAAGGCGGTACTATCCTCCCTGGGGTATTACTGGCAGCGTCAGGGGAACGTCTACGTCGTTTCCGCTCATCCGCCGGTGCAATCGTCGCCACAGCAGCCTGCCGAGGTGGCGGCGCCCATCACGCCGGTGGAGACTCCCGGGACGAAAGGGATAGACACGCCCCACAAAGTGACCCTTCCACCCTTGCCTTCGTTGGACCAGCCGATTGCTTTTTCGGACGGGCCGCCCACACGGACCCAACGGAAGATATACGAGAAATACGAACTGAAGTATGTGGATCCGCGAACCATTGTTCAGTTGTTCAACCCCGACGCGGCCCCTGGTCACTTTGGCAGAGAAAGTCTTGCTTCTACTCCCATCCCCACAACGCCCTCCCTGATCTCGCCTGACGCTATGGGATTGGGGCGCGGGGGCTTTGAGCGAGGGATCAGCCAACTCCTCAAACCCGGAGGAGCAAGAGTGGGCGCGGGCGGACTCGGAATGGGCAGCGGGTCCGCACGGCAATTTGGGGGTGGCGGAGGACTTGGTGGCGGAGGACTTGGTGGCGG
>MNXM01000079.1:1381-21219 GCA_001872605.1 Armatimonadetes bacterium CG2_30_59_28
GGCGGAGGACTCGGCGGCGGTGGACTGGGTGGTGGTGGTGGCGGATTGAGCGTCCCGGATGGCGTTGAGTCTATTACCTCCTACGACCCGCAGAATTACCTCATCCTCTACGGTACGTCCGAAGGCATTGCTCAACTCAAAGAGATAATTGCTTTGCTTGATCTCCCGATCAAGCAAGTGACCATCGAGGCGCAGTTTGTCGAGATACTGACAGGGCTGGATAAGCGTCTTGGGATCACATGGAACTTCACCCACGGGCCCTTTGACGTGCGCAACGACGCCACCGGAACCGGCGGGTCGATCTCGGTGAAATGGTCGCGAGGGGATTTCCAGGCTCAACTTCAGACCCTCTTCAGTGAGAACAAGGCAAAATCTATCAACAGCCCCCGCGTGACAACGATGAACAACAACCCCGCCACTTTGGCGGTTTCAACTCAGTTCCCGTTCTTCATTCAGGAGCCGGTTTTCGATCAGTTCGGCAACCCAAGTCTTGCCACCTTTCCGATCTTCATCCCAGTCACAACATTTCTGACGGTCATCCCCACGATCAATGCAGACGGCACCGTAACTGTCTTCATGATCCCAAATGTTGCTGATATCACAGGTTTCGCAACGGGGCCTAACGGAGAGCAAGTTCCGATCGTTGTCAATCGATTTGTTCAGACAGTACTCAACGTCAAAGACGGCGAGACGATCGTGATGGGCGGTCTGGTGCGGAAGTCCACAACGAGAAACGTAAACAGGGTGCCGTTATTGTCTGATCTCCCGGTTGTGGGCAAGCTGTTCAAAAGTAACATCAAGGTGATCAGTGATTCCGAAGTTCTTATCTTCCTGACGCCGCGTATCATCCACACCGAGGTCGAAAGCACTGTGTAGATGCTGTGGTATCAGAGTTGGGCTGGCACGAAACGTGGTTCGGACCACCTAACCAAGCAGTGATGATCCATCAAACGATCCCGCCAGACGGGATCGTTTTGTTTGTCCACGGAGAGACAATCAAATGGCCAGTGAAGTGCCCGTCAATATTGGGGAGCGCAGTTACAGAATCCATATCGAGTGGGGAAGCCTTGAACGCGCGCCGGAATTGCTGAAGTCGCGGGGGCTGCAGACGCGCCTCTTCCTTATCACGCACCCAACGCTCAACGATCTCTATGGTCGTCGCCTTCAGGAAGCGTTGTCGTTGGAATCCTTCCCAATCATAACTGCCGAGATTCCCGAAGGCGAAGGAACAAAATCACTCCGCGTTGCTGCGGAGTTGTACGACCGGATGGTCGATGCGAGGCTGTCACGCGACTCCGCGATTATCGCCTTAGGAGGGGGCGTTGTAGGGGACATCTCCGGATTTGTTGCCGCAACCTACATGCGGGGGATTCGCTTTATCCAGATCCCGACTACGCTGCTTTCCCAGGTCGACGCCAGCGTCGGTGGCAAAGTCGCCGTGAACCATCCGCAAGCCAAGAATCTCATCGGGGCCTTCCACCAACCTTCCTTTGTATTGATGGACCCGGGAACTCTTATCTCGCTCCCGAAGCGCGAAGTGCGCGCCGGACTTGCAGAGGTCGTGAAGTATGGTGTGATCTACGACGAGCAATTCTTCCGGTTTATCGAGGAGAATGCGGACAGTCTCCTGCGCCTCGACAGTGTTCCTGTGGAAGAGATGTTGCGTAGATCCTGCGAGATCAAGGCGTGGGTTGTCGAACAGGACGAACGCGAATCCGGGCTGCGTGCCATCCTCAATTTTGGGCACACGATCGGACACGCGGTGGAGGCGGTGTTCGGGTATGGGGAGTTACTGCATGGCGAATGTGTGGCAGTGGGCATGGTCGCTGCATCCCGGATTGCGGTGGCGCAAGAACTGTGCGACAGTGAAGTGGAGGCGCGGCTCACAGGACTGTTGCAGCGCATTGGCCTCCCAATCTCAATTCCAGCCTGCCCCATCGACCCGGTGCTACAAGCGATGCGACTGGACAAGAAGGGAGACACCGGGGGACTCCGCTTCGTTTTGCCGGAAAGGATGGGCCGGGTTACCATTGCGAGAGGAATCCCCGAGCAAACCATCCTGCAGGCGGTAGAAAGCATCATGGTTTAGCAGGATGTGCGCACGGATTATCCCATCCCCATGAATCCACTCAGAGAAACCATCAGGTGCATGAGACCACGGCAGTGGACCAAGAACGGTCTGCTGTTCGCGGGTTTCATATTTGCCGGGCGGTTCCGGGAACCATCGGATGAACTTTTCTCCGGGCTACTGCGAGTGCTGATTGCTTTTCTGGCCTTCTGTCTCATCTCCAGCGCCACCTACATACTGAATGACGTCGTGGATCGAGACAGCGACCGCGCCCACCCGGAGAAGAAGGATCGTCCTATTGCCTCTGGGCGGCTTTCGATCGCGTTCGCCGTGTCTGCCAGCGCCGCTCTTGCACTGGCTGGCTTTGCCCTGTCGTGGTTTGTTTCACACCAGGCTGCCAACGACGCGTTCCTGATTGTTGCTCTGGTCTACCTTGTCGTCACGCTTCTTTACTCGTTCTTTCTCAAACACTGGGTGGTCATCGATGTTCTCATTCTCTCTGCGGGGTTTGTCATCCGGGTGATCGCTGGATGTGTTGCTCTCCCTGTGACAATTTCGGAATGGCTGGTTCTCTGTACTCTCTTCCTTGCCTTGTTCATGGGGCTATGCAAGCGGCGTCACGAGCTTCTCCTTCTGGGAGACAACACCGCCACAACCCGCAAAGTGTTGCCTCAGTATACGGCAACGCTGTTGGACCAGATGATTGCCGTGGCGGCTACCTTGACAATCATGTCGTATTCTTTATACACTTTCACGGCCAAGCATACACACTTTCTGGGTCGGGAATCTCCCTGGGTTATGCTGACGATTCCCCTTGTCATGTACGGTGTATTTCGCTATCTGTATCTGGTCTACCGTAAAGACCTGGGGGGCACACCCGAAGATGTCTTCACCGACCGCCCGATGTTGCTCGCCGTCGTTCTCTGGGGAATGATGGTCGTGTTGTTGAGCATCAAATTATCCGGGTGAGGTCACGATCCGGGGTGCCGGCGGCTCGGAATCGAGGATTGTGGCCTTTTTCCCATGCACACTGCTGTAACCATACCCGTCTATAACGAGCTTCAGAACCTCGAGAAGCTGGTCCCGATACTACGCGATCTCCTCCCCGGCATCGACATCATTGTCGTGGACGACAGCTCACCCGATGGGACCGCAGATTTCGTGAAGTTGCTCCAACAGACGGATGCGCACCTCCACCTGATTCATCGTTCCGGAAAAATGGGATATGCCTCTGCGCTCAAGGAGGGGCATCGATACGCGCTCCAGCGCGGCGCGCAGATTTTGTGTCAGATGGACGCGGACTTCTCGCACGACCCACGTTCCCTCCCAAGCCTCCTGGAAGCTGTTGAGAACGACGACGTTGTCCTCGGGTCGCGCTATATCCCCGGCGGCGGAACGCGGAACTGGGGATTCTTCCGCCGTTTCCTCAGCGGACAGGGGAACGCTTTTGCTCGATCCCTGCTGGCGATCCCCGCCAACGACTGTACGGGCGGCTTCCGCTGCTTCCGCCGACAGGCCTTTGAGCGTGGGAACCTGCTGGACATCGAGGCAGATGGGTATTGTTTTCAGATTCTGGTTGCCTACGAGTGTCATCGGGCCGGGTTGTCAATCCGCGAGGTCCCCATCATGTTCGAGGATCGACGGATTGGAGAATCGAAGCTGTCGAAACGCATCATCGTCGAGGCCTTGTTGAAGGTTACCGGCAGATGGTGGCGAGATCGAGTATTGGGAAAGGGACGTCCAAGGGAGTCCGGACCCCGGGACAACAAGGAGAGCTGATTCCTCCATGGCCAGGCGAGGACAAGATTTCCGATATGAAGCGGTAGATCGCGAAGGTGAGGGAACGCTCTTCGTCGTCTATCGCGCGCGCGACAAAGTGTTGGGGAAGCCGGTGGCTCTGAAGGTGCTGCGTCAGCGCTACGCGGAGGATGTCTCCTTCGTCGAGAACCTGAAGAAGGCCATTCAGACGACCGTCGATCTCCCACATCGGCACATTGCCAGTGTCTACAGCACTGGGGAGGAAGACGGTTACGTCTTCATGGCTACCGAATACGTGCGGGGAGAATCGCTTGAGAGTCGTTTAGGCAGAGATGCACCGCTATCGAGAAAGGACGCGCTGTCGCTCCTGATACCCATCTGCGAAGCAGTGACGCACGCGCATCAAAACGGAATTCTTCACGGTGACCTCCGGCCGCGTAACGTGCTGATTGGCGGGGATGGCGTTATCAAGGTAACCGACTTCGCCTTGAGCAGCGCCTTTGCCCATTCGAAGGTTACGCTCGCAGAAACCATCCCCGACGCCTCTCGCTACACCGCGCCGGAAGTGGCGGAGGGCTCTGCGGTATCCATTCACTCGGACCTCTATTCTCTGGGCATCATTGCGTATCAGATGTTCACAGCCACTGTTCCGTTCGATGGAAAATCTCCGACGGAGATTCTGGGGCAACACGTTTCCCGCAAGCCGCCGCCTCCCAGCAACTTCAGCCCGGGGATCTCTCCTGCGATTGAAGAGGTCATCCTGAAACTCCTCAGCAAGGATCCGAAGGAACGCTATCCTTCCGTGTCCCACCTGATTCAGGATCTTCGGCAGATTGACGCAGGGGGACGACCGGGCGAAGGATCGGTGGACTGGGGGAGTGCAACATTGCAGCGACCAAAGCGGACGAGTGCGCGGGAACAGGTATCCCGCCCCGGGGGTTCCATCGCGCAAGGGGAGGGATCCTCCAGCGCGGTATGGAGTCTCGCGACGATCCTCGCCTCTATCCTGCTGATGCTGGGGGCGTATTCTCTCTGGGTTGCCACAACTCCAAAGGAAGTAGCCGTCCCCGACGTCAAAGGCATTCCCCTGCGGGAGGCCGCCGACTTATTGGAGTCCGTGGGGCTAACCCTCACCGAAGCGCGGAAAGAGTTTCATCCAGAGGTTGCCGAGGGGTGCATCATCGACACAATGCCCGCGGCAGGCCGCAAAGTAAAGCAGGGGAGAACTATCAACGCTATCGTGTCACGCGGTCAGAAACGAGTGCTGGTACCGGACCTGCGAGACATGCCGTTGGACAAGGCGCGCAAAGTGTTGTCCGACGCCAAACTGAGCGTTGGGAAAGTTCAGGAAGTATACAGTCCCATCATCGCCAAAGGTCTCGTGGTTTCGCAGGCTCCGGGGCCTACCGAATCGGTTACAGAGCGGACCCCTATATGGATCCAGGTGAGTCGTGGGCCGGAGCCGAGCATCCCGGCGACGGAACCGAACGACGACGAAGGCGCGGTTCCTCGAGACGCTCAGGTCACTTTCGACGTTCCTCAGGGACCGTCCCGTCAGGAAGTCAAAATCATGCTCCGGGACGCAAAAGGCGAGCGAACAGTGTACCAACAGATGCGACGCCCCGGCGATCAGGTCGATGAGACGGTCGAGATATATGGAGCGAAAGCCATCATTCGCGTCTTTCTTGCGGGCAACCTCGTTGCCGAGGAAGAGCGGTGAATCTCCCACGGCATTCGTGGGTGTAGCCGTCCGCGTCTCCCCCATCCCTCGATCCATAGCAGAAGTGAGCAAATGCCAAATCCCCTCCGCAACGCAGAGACAGATCCCGGACGCGACAGCCACCCGTTGTCGCCTGAATCTGTGGCGCCGCATGACGGGGCGGAGAAAGAGCTTATCGCCAGATGTCTCGATGGCAACCTCGAGACGTTCGACCGTCTCATGGAGATGCACGAGACGCAGATCTACAACCTCGCCTACCGTATGATTGGGAACCGTGAGGATGCCGCGGACCTCACGCAGGACGCCTTCATCAGAGCATTCCATGCTCTCCCTCGCTTCCGGGGAGGCTCAGCCTTCTCAACCTGGCTCTACCGCATCGCGACCAATGTCTGTTTGGACCACATCAAGAAGTACCGCCGCCAGAAGTCGAAGATGACCCCGTCACAGATCCGGACTGCGGACCAGGAAGAACTGGACCTCTTGGACGAATTGGGGGATTCCTCTCTGGACCCTCAAGAGGTACTGGATCGCCGCGAGCAACAAAAGGCCGTGCAGTCGGTGATTTCCACGCTGCCGGAACACCAACGGGCGGTCCTGGTACTCTATGACATTCAGGGGGAGTCGTACGAAGAAGTGGCTCAGATCCTGGACATATCGATCGGGACGGTCAAGTCCCGGCTGAATCGCGCTCGACTGGCACTGAAGAGTCGACTGGAAACCCTACGGGAACAATTATGAGAGCGAATCGGTCAAAGGAGTCGCGTTTCGAGATGAACAAGTCGCACAAGCCCTTGCTGGCGCGCGACCGAAGTATGCAGTGATGATGGTGCCCAAAATGAAATGTGCTGATACCCGGGCGTTGCTTTCGTCCTACCTGGATAAGTCGCTCATGCTCGAGCAGCGGATAGAGGTCGAAGCTCACCTCATTGCGTGTGAGCGTTGCTCATCCGATGCCGCGGAGCTGCGGCATATAGCGGCTGACCTGCGCTGCCTGGAGATATTGCAGCCACCGGTAGAGATCCGCAGGAAGGTGAGATCCATCTTGCTTCAAGAACGGAACGCCAAGGTACGGAGCGCGCCCGAGTCCAGCGTTCTCAGCGTTCTCATGCCGTGGCACGCCCATGCGAAGTCCGCGTTGTCCTATACGGGCTTGGGGCTCGCCTCCGCGGCACTTGCCTTTGTTGTGCTGTTCGCCCCGAGCATCATTCGTCACAGGGGTGATCCCTCGATCACAAGTACATACCGGCCAGAAACCGAGTCGGAGGGACGTCGTGATGCGGTCGCGCCGTTACCCTCGCTGGGAAAGTCGACAAAGGTGGCAGAGCGACCGGCAGGCCGTGTGAGCGCACCCCCGTCTGCGACATCGAGGACAAACCCCGCGGAACCGATGTCCAAGCAGGGAACGCAAACTGCCCGCGTGGAGACAGGCAAGTCTGGCGCAAGGCGAATGGCTGATGGCGAAAAGAAAGTGACAGTTCCCACGGAAGCGAAGACGCTGATCCCCAACGCTTCGGCGTCTGCCACGCCAGACCGGGAGCCGGGGAGAGTTGCCGGCGCTGCGGCAAATGCCCGGTCCGGGGCAGCGGCGCCCTTGTCCGGCCGGGAACCTCGCACGGAACCTCGACCTGCCGTGCCTGCTCTTGATGACGCGTCAGGACAAGGTGTCAAATCAGCGGGCAAAGGCGATCCGGGAACAGTTGTTGCAGAAGCCCCACGTACGGCGGTTGCCGAAGACGCAACGCTGTTAGGTGTTTCCGCGGGGGCGCCGGTTGCCGGTCAGGCGCGTGCTCAGGCACCCCCGAGGGCCGCGAAAAACCGGACCGCAATGCGCACCGCGAACTCATCCGCCGCGGCGGGAGGCGCTGCGACCACGACGGACATGGCGCAGCAGAACGCGAAACCAGTTGCCGGTGCACAAGAAGACTTGCCCAAGGGCGCCGCTGCGCCTCCTCTGCAACTTAGTTCCTTTGAGGTCGATTCTCCGAAAGCCGTTGAGCCACGTGAGCCTTTCGACGTGTTACTGGCAATCAAGCCCAGAGAAGACATCCCCAAATGCGCCGTCTCAGTTCGTCTGCCGGTGCAGGTCGCGCTGGTCAAGGAAAAGGGAACGGTCTCAGGCGGTGAGCATGAGATTTACGCGGGGGTTCTGCGTTCCGACCAGATCACGCGGCTGAAGATTCGTCTGCAGACCATTGGGCAAGGCTCTTACGCGATCCGACTGAGCGTCGAGTCCAGGGAACCTCGTCTCGAGATAGCCCGGAAATCCATCGAGATTAAGTCGGCTGAGAGGTAGGAAGTGAATATGTTCATCGTGCGCACGTTCCCGCGTTTCGTCGCAGCGGCACTCCTCGTTCTGTTTAGCGCTGTTGGCGCGCAGGCGCAACGCTGTATCATCGTTCTTCCCCCTTACCCGATACCTCCCCCCCGACCGCAGCCGGTAAAAAGCGAGCTTCGACTACAGTCGCTGAAGATAACGGTTGACATCAATGACGGGATTGCCAAAACCATCTCCGACCAGACCTTTAGAAACGATTTGCCGTATCAGGTAGAGGCAACATACCTGTTTCCCCTCCCGGTTGACGCAGTTGTGTCTGAATTCTCCATGTACATCGACGGTAGGAAGATGTCCGGCGAAGTGCTGGACAAGGACAAGGCAAGGTCGATTTACGAGAGCATCGTCAGGCAGTTGCGAGATCCTGGATTGCTGGAGTATATGGGGCAGGGATTATTCAAAGCCAGTCTGTTCCCCGTTCACGCCAACGCCGAACAGCGAGTGCAACTGGAATACCATCAGCACCTGCCTGCAGAGAATGGGATGTACAGGTACGAGTATCCACTCTCCCGCCCGGGAGCTACGGACGGACCAGAGTCGCTGGTTCTAAACGGGGCTGTGACATCCACCGCGGGGATCAAGACGCTATACTCTCCCACCCACATCATCGATACCGGCAGAGAAGGAGAGTCCAAGGCGACGTTTAGCCTCGAGACGAAAGCTGTCGAGGGCCGACAGAACTTTGTGCTCTACTGTGGCATTTCAGACCAGGACTTCGGTGCGCACCTGGTTTCCAGCAAGAAGAATGGCGAAGACGGCTATTTTCTGTTGACCCTGTCTCCCAAATCCAACTGGCAACGAAAAGAGATTTCGGCGAAAGACATCATCTTTGTTCTCGATACCTCTGGGAGCATGGCAGGAGAAAAGATCAAGCAGGCGAAAAATGTCCTCACTTTCTGCCTGGACAACCTCAATCCAGACGATCGTTTTGGGCTTGTGACATTCAGCACGGAGGTGCGCTCCCTGGACGGGAAGCTGCTGCCGGCCAACGAGGACCATCTGAAGCGGGCCCGCTCCTTTGTGGACGACACACGGGCCCGCGGTGGAACGGACATTCATTCGGCGCTGCGAGAGGCAATGAGGCTGGTCGAGGCGGGAGCGCGTCCCTCCATCGTGCTCTTTGTGACCGACGGACTGCCCACGGTGGGGGAAACGGACGAAACCGCCATTGCGCAAGCAGTCAGGAGCAGCAATAAGGGAAAGGACACCGGCTCGCTTGCGCGATTGTTCACCTTTGGCGTGGGGTACGATGTTAATACCCATCTCCTGGATCGACTGGCAGATGAGAACCAGGGAGTGTCCGATTATGTCAAGCCCGAGGAAGAGATGGAAGTTCGTATCTCCGGCTTCTTTGAGAAGATCATCTATCCAGTCCTCTCCGACCTCGAGATCGACTGGGGCAATATCAAGGTGCATGACCTCTACCCGAGGTCTATCCCCGACCTGTTCAAAGGTTCACAGGTGACTGTGCTGGGCCGGTATGCGAATGCCGTACGTTCGGACATCATACTGACAGGTCTGGCACAGGACAAGAAGAGAAATTACCGGTTCAGCGTGCAGACGCCGGATGAAAACAAGGCCAACCAGGCGATACCGCGTTTGTGGGTCGCCCGGAAGGTGGGTTTTCTCCTGAACGAGATTCGTCTCAAGGGAGATGACAAGGAACTGAAGGATGAGGTCGTTCGGTTGAGCTTGGAGTTTGGAATTGTCACTCCCTTTACTTCGATGCTCGTGCAGGAAGACGCAAGACGAGATCGCGCACTGGCAAGAAGCGACTACTCGAGCGGCCTGGGCTCCATTTTCGGCTCCGGCGCTCCGTCAGCGGACGGCCGCCAGGGCGGAGGAGGCGTCAGCGGATCGATGGGTCCGGCAGGTGAGGCAGGACCCGCGGCTCCACAAAAGGCGCGCGCGGCTTTCGAGTCCAAATCCGGTCGTGAAAGTGTGGACGCCAGCACATCTCTTCAGGCGATGAAGCAGCAGACTCAATTGTGGACGGGGGATGACGCACAGGATCAGTCTCATCTGGTTCAGCAGGTCGGGTCCCGCACCTTCTATCGGATCGGCGATGTCTGGACAGACAGTTCACCGCAGTCGAAGGTGCAGGTCAGGATGCGCGTGAAATTCTTGAGCGATGCCTACTTCCAGTTGGCCCTGCGTGATGCAGATGTCGCCAAGTTCCTCGCCCTTGGGGAGAGAGTTGTCATCTCGTTCCCGCGAGTCGTTTTAGAAATCGCTGGGACTGGCCAGGAAAGCCTCTCTCCCCAAGATATCACGCTAATCTTCGGCCGCAGGTAACTTGGTCAGATCAACGTGCCGGGCTTGCTTCTACCCCGCCGATTGTGCTTCCTCGCTGCCGTATTACCTCTCCATGTTTGGAAATTCCCAGGTTTTCTGTTAAATTGGTATGTCAGTGTTCCTCGGAGACACTACAGAACCAGGCGAGGTATGCGCGCATGCAGTGTGGAAGGTGCACCGCTGAAATTCCCAATAAACGGACCGTGTGCGTGGACTGCAAGATCGCGTACCCTCGGGCGGCGATGACGAAAGTCAGGCTGTCCCGGTGGAAGAGCCGCCGAGAGAAACGCGCTCTGGTGCGTGATCTGCTTTGGGCGCTGTTCTTCGGTTGTCTCGGATTCGCCTATGCCTCTCACGTCCGGCTGCCTCAGCAACTCATGACCATCATTATTCTCGTGGGCGCTGTTGGTGGCGCGTTGCTCGCCTATATCCCCCCAGGCTGGAGAGACACAATCGAGCGCCGACGCGTTGGGTCACGTCTCAGGCGCCACTTGTTGGAACTGAACGCCATGGTGACCGAGGAAAATGAGAAATGGGAGAAGGTCCTGCGCGAAGCCGCGGACGATGGGTCGGCACACGCAGAACTGGGCGTCATCGCCTACATCAATGAGGACTTTCCCGGGAGCGCTGTCAGTTTCTCACGCGCTTTGGAATGCGACCCTCAGAATCGAGTTGCGCTACTCAACCTCGGGGCTGCGTATGACCAACAGGGACGCGACAAAGACGCACGAGGAGCGTTTGAGGCGTCTGTTGCGAGCGACGGCGATCCCCTTCGGCGCGCTAATCTGGGGTTGTATTACCGCAAGCACTACGCTTGGAATCTGGCGCTTGAGGAACTGCGCCAGGCGGTCGAGCAACTGCCCGATGATGTGCGCGTCCGTACCCACTGGTCCGTCGCTCTATTGGAGAAGGGAGAACATGAAAAGGCGTTGCAGGAAATTGCCGCGCTGGCTTCGAAGGACCCCGGCAATGCGGATCATCAGGTTCATCGCGCTCTATCGTGGCGGAAGTCAGGAGACCTGCGGAAGGCCATCGCTGAAATGGAGAAAGCAACGCGCCTGGACCGACATCACGGCCGGGCGCGAGGGAATCTCGGCCTTCTCCATTTCGTGGATGGGCAGATGGTCGATAGTCTTTTTGACCTCAGAGATGCCTGTGTCCTTGACCCCTGTTATCCTCCTGCCAAAATCAACTACGGGCTGGTTCTGTGTCTTACCGGTCACGCTGAGGAAGGAATGACCTGCCTGAAAGAAGCTCGTGATCTCTCGCTCGAGACATGGGACACGCACTACAACCTCGGGCTTGCCGCATTGGAGCAGGGAGACTTGGAGACCGCTGCCGCCGCCCTTCGCAAGGCCATTGAGACCAACGAGGACGACACCGACGCCCGCATAAACCTTTCGGCCGTCTGCTTCCTGCAACGCAGTTTTTCCGAGGCAGGAAAATCTCTGTCCGCAGCGCTGAAGTCTGACCCAGGAAGCGCCCTGGCGTACTCCAATCTTTCGCTCCTCTATTCGGAGCTGGGCAAGTATGACGATGCGGCGCGCATGGCCACCAAGGCGATGGAAATGGCGCCAAACGGGCCGGGTCCCTGCTTCCGTCTGGGATATGCGTTAATGATGTCTGGAAACACAAAAGACGCCATCGACCAATTGAAGACCGCGGTCCGGGGCAACCCGCGTTCACTCGCGGTACGCTGGAACCTGGGCCTGGCCCATTACGGATACGGTGACTACCAGGCCGCCGCAACTGAGATTGAGTGGGTGCTCAAGTCTGAGCCGTCTTTTTACCCCGCACACTATGCGCTGGGTTGCTGCTACCTTCAGAACGAGAAAATGGAGTCAGCAGCGATTCAGAAACTGCTTGCTGCGTTGGCCTTTGAGCCGCGCAATGCCGATCTCCACGTCAACCTGGGCCTTGTGTACTACCAGCGGAAACAGATCGCCAAGGCGATTCGGTGGTACATGAAGGCTGTTCGGTTGCGTCCACAGTCGGCAGATGACCACAATAATCTGGCGTTGGCATACGCAAGAAGGAAGGACCTGGCGCAGGCTGTCGTCCATTTTGAGAAGTCGCTCGCAATCAATCCCACTAATCCGGTCACCCACAGCAACGTTGGATTGGCCTACTACTTCCAGAACGCAACTGAGAAATCCGTAGAGCACTGGAACCGTGTGAGCCAGCTGGACGCACGGTACGCAGAGGCCCGTGAAGCCGTTCAGACCGCCCAGTACGATGACGCACAGATGGCCTTCCGATTGCTCGATTGGCAGAAGCGCGCGCTGCAGCTTGCCCCGGGGATGGCTCAACCACACTTCCGATACCTGTATGGATACAGCGAGGATCAGTGGGAAATCGCGACGGAATCAGAGAGGTTGGGGAAGGCACTCCAGCTTCAGGAAGAGATCGGAAAGCTGGAGAGGCGACTGAGTCTATAAATGGCTGAAGGCAGGTGATTGCCTCATGGAAGCGGTCGTGGTGACGACAGGGCGGCATGGATAATTCCCTTGAGCAACGCTTGCCTACAGCGAATTGCGGCCTCTGCCATAAATGGTCTCCGCGAAGATTCCCATGATTGCGAGCAAACCAAGTATCCCAAACGAAAAATCACGTACATTCTTCCGGCTGTATAGGGCGAGAGCGTCATCGAGTTCCCCCTCGTGTTGACGCCAAAGAACGAGGTCTTCGGCAGTCATCCGCGCCGGTTTGGTCACTCCGACACCGCGGGTAGCTATGACCTTCTGACCATCGTTAACCAAGACAGCCGCGTCTCCCGTCGAGACCTCAACAAAACCTTTGTTCACCGAAAACGCGGATTCTCCGTGTTGAGACCGGGCGGAGAACTGTGTGCCGCGTACCGCGCCAACCGCCGAGGGGGTCTGCACTTGGAACTGGGAATCGTCGGTTCCCCCCAGGCGTTCTCGAACATCCGTCCAGAGCCGGCCAACAAGAAGGAAGAGTCGAGTTTCGTGACGGTTGGCTTTCGGGTCCGAGAGAGATCGGACGACCATTTCGCTATTGGGATCCAAGCGCACCGCGTTCCGTCCAGGCATCCGGATGACCGCATGGCTGCTATCGCCCGTTCTTATGGCCGTCCCCACGTCCAATGTGTCCTTCTCCGATGCCGCCGTCCAGCCTGTTCCACCGGAAGGCTGCATCCTGACGTCGCCCGTTGCTGAGTGGAGCATCGCCGTTGTTGACGTGCCGTCAGAATGGAACGCGGTGCTGTAAGCTGTCAGGCTGAGACCCAGAAGCAGAGACATGGCCAGAGCCCCCACCCACTGCAACGCCTGTCTGTTGGTCGCCGTGCGCCGCAAACCGCTGCGCCGTCCCGCCCCTGTGTAGTGCACACTCTCGACTCCCCGGGAACCGACCACGTTAACCGCACTGAGGAGCAAGTCACGGCACAACAGAAGGATGACGAGATTCAGCGACAGCCCCAAACCCACCATCCCGTCCGCGATCGATGTCAACCCCGACATTCGGTGCCATATCAGGGACGAGCCCTGTCCTACAGACGACCATGCAGGCATTCCGAGAAGAAAAATCAAACCCGAGTAGATGAAGGTTGCGGGGATGAGGTTCTCCAGCCGGAAGAGACGCCGATTGAGGGACGCGCCCGTAAGCAGAACCAGCGCAAGAGGACTCAACGCGAACATTGCGGCGTTTGTCGCGCCCCCGATTCCCATGAGTACGCCCGCACACGCGCCCGCCAACCCTGACAGAGTCCCTGAGATTAGATACGCAACGCGAATGGATCTCAAGTCCGATGCGTCCGAGACGGGAAGACGGAGGTCCAGAAGCCTGTTCCCGAGGGGGGTGTGGTAGATCACCACGTACAGCCCAATGAGAGCGATCACCGCAGGAGCTGCCATGAAGATGATTCGCCCAATATCGTTGTCTGACAACCACGCTGCTCCCAGCGGGGTCCTTGCTCCCAACAGGCAGGCACCGGCGAGAGCCACCATCGCGGCAAGTCCGGTTGCGCGCCAGCTCTTCTTCTGAAATCTCGGCATGGCGAACGCCATTGCCACACCAAACACGACTCCCACGCCCAAGCCTGCCAGCAGGGAAATGACCAGCCCCGCCTCTGAGAAGCGAAGCGCCATTGACGACGAGAGGGCGGCCACGCCCCCGACCGACAAGTCCAGGTTGCCGGCAAGAAACGGGAGATGGAACCCGATGACGAGTAGCAGCGTGACAGCCGCCGCGACCCCGATGTCCGACCAGACGCCGAGGCTGGGGTGTCTCACGAGTGCCAGCGTCAGTGCAACAACGGCGGCACCCAACCAGCAGGCAATAAACGTTTTGTTCAACTCGACGGGGGGAACAAAGCTGGAATCCCCTCGGTGTTCAGAGCGGGTCAGTGGGGCGGCGCACTGATGGCACACAACGGATGCCGAAATGTTCTCAGCGCCGCATTTCCTGCAAGTAACGTGGGGCACGGTACAGCATCTCCTGTTGGACTATTTGCCTCATACATGGCTCTGACTAGTTGTCAGCATAGCTGCAGTGAGGCTTTCCAGTTGTGTGCTTTTATGCCACAACCGGAGACTGTATGGAGAAGTCGTGAGGAAGTCCTCCGATGACAATTTTACAGACTGACTATGACTCGGTATAATACACTTGTTCTCTCCGCACGGCAACCTGTGATGAGTGGAGGCGCGGGGGGGCACCAGCCGCCTGTAGCCTACGGGACCGGGACGGAAGAAGAGGTCGTGCACATCCCTCGGCCGCAGATCAAGCTATCGAGGGGGAGAAGTGTTGAGGGCGGGAAGTCCCGCGCAGTGCAGGTCCCGAGCGATTCGTTCTGTCCCGGTGGGAAGTGGCGACATCGTGTCGGGATTTTTCTTTTGAGGTGGAGTGTCCTTTGTCGTGTTAGCCGATCAACAGGACCCATACGAATTGCTGGGGATCGACACCGATGCCTCTCCCGAGGAGGTGCGACAAAGCTACCGTCGCCTTGTCCGGCAGTTCCATCCGGACGTGAGTTTGGACAAAGTGGCGGCTCACTACCACTTCATTCAGCTTGTGGATGCCTACAAAACGCTGAGCGACCCCGCACTGCGGTTGCAGTATGACACGACTCGCCCACGGCGCAGACGGACAAGAGACGGTGAAGACGGTAGAGAGTGGAAGACGGGCTACTCATGGGAAGAGGAGTTGCGGCGTGAAACGCTCGACTCGCTCATCACGGCCGCAGAACTCTACTTCATCCGTGGACAGGTATCGCAAGCGATTGCCCGGTGCCAGGAAGTGCTGAAGAAGGACCCGAAAAACCCCCATGCGTACGGAATGCTTGGGGACATCCATCGGGAAACAGGGAACGCCGATGAGGCGGTGCTCATGTACACGTATGCTGCCCAGTACGCAGAGAGTGCACCGAACGGAGGGCACTCCTACCTGCGGAAGATTGAAGAGATCACCAACAAGGAGAACGGGGAACCCTCGAAGGCTGATGGAACATACCCGGTACAGGCCGTGTATTCAGCAGGCGTCAACCCTACACTATGGGGATTGTGCCTGTCGCTCATTGCTCTGGTTTTTCTGATCAGTTCGTTCTTCATTGTAAGAGGGAATCCGGGCCCACTGGTCTTCCACCTGCCGCGCAACTTCCTCATTGCAGCCGCCAGTGACGGCCTGCTGGGAGGACTCATCCTGACGTGGATGAGATTGATCAGACATTCAGATGCTGAGTTGTTCGCGCTCACGATATCAAGTCCCGGAAGATCTGGAATGGGATTGCTGGGGTTCTATCTCCTCTTCTCGGGACTTATTTTCTACTACGTTGCGATGGTGGTATACGCCGCAGTGGCCTACTTTGAGGAGGCTTTTTCGCGCTCCGTGGTCACCATCTTTTGTGTGACCTCCTTGTTGCTGGCCATTTTGACCTGGCTGTGCCCGACGGGGAAGACCTACTTCCTTCTCAGCGGGGGAAACCTCATCTTCTCGTCGATGCTTATCGGGTGGATTCTAGGGAGCGTCGGCCGAAACCCCTGGTGAAAGGCATGACCCGACTGTGAGCCTGAAAGGAAACGTGATGAAGCGAGTAACCATAGACGCATTGCAGACGATGAAGGGGACCGGGGAACTAATCACTGTGCTTACCGCGTACGATTTTCCAACCGCCCGACTTCTGGACGAAGCGGGCATTGATGTCCTTCTGGTAGGCGATTCTGTGGGAAACGTTGTCCTCGGCTACGAGAATACTCTACCGGTCACGATGGAGGTCATGTTGCACCACACGGCCGCGGTGGCACGCGGGGTCTCTCGCTCCCTGGTGGTGGCGGATATGCCGTTCATGTCCTATCAGGTTGACGCGTCGGAGGCGCTGCGCAATGCCGGGAGACTGGTTCAGGAGGCACGCGCCCAAGCGGTCAAGCTTGAGGGCGGCGAACCCGTTCTGAAAGCGATCCATCGGGTCGTGGAAGCCGGGATTCCTGTGATGGGGCACCTCGGATACACGCCGCAGTCGGTCAACCAGCTCGGAAGCCGCGTTGTGCAGGGGAGAACCCGCAAGGAAGCTCTGGCTCTTGTCGAGTCGGCCCAACAACTGGAAGAGGCCGGCTGTTTCTCCATTGTCCTCGAGTGCGTCCCCGCGCAACTGGCAGCACAGATTACGGAATCCGTTGGCATTCCCACTATCGGCATTGGGGCGGGAGCTCAGTGCGATGGACAGGTACTTGTTCTGCACGACATCCTCGGGATGACAGGCGACTTCAAGCCGAAGTTCGTCAAACGGTATGCGGACATCGGCAACGCTGTGAGGCAAGCAGTGGAAGACTACGCGAGAGAAGTTCGGTCTGGCGCCTTCCCCAACGGAATGCACAGTTTCGCCCTCCCGGAGGAAGTCGCTGCCGACTTGGCGCGGAAAGAAGAACTCCCGCGAATACGAAGGGTGTAGCTGATGAAGCAGATGGGATCTCCAGATCAGGTGCAGCGGATGACAGCGGTCTTGCGGACCTCAGGCAAGCGCGTCGGTCTGGTTCCCACGATGGGCTGTTTCCACGAAGGGCACCTCTCTCTGATCCGCGCAGCCCGGCAGGAGACGGACGTGGTAGTGGTCAGTCTCTTTGTGAACCCCATGCAATTCGGGCCTGCCGAGGACTTCGAGAAGTACCCGCGCGATATCCAGCGAGACGCACAACTCGCGACAGGGGCGGGGGTGGATATTCTCTGGTGCCCGGAGCCCGGCGACATGTGTCCCGCCGACTTCTCCACCTATGTTGAGGAGACCGACTTGAGTCGCGTGTTGTGTGGTGCGTCGAGGCCGGGACACTTCCGCGGAGTGGCAACCGTAGTCTTGAAGCTCCTCAATGTTGTGCGCCCGCATCGGGCCTACTTCGGGATGAAGGATTACCAGCAGGCGCTGATCGTACGGCGAATGTGCCGGGATTTGAACCTCGATGTGGAGATCGTCCAGTGCCCTACCGTTCGGGAAGAAGACGGGCTTGCCATGAGTTCGCGGAATATGTACCTGAACTCGCGCGAGCGCGCCGCGGCATTGTGTCTGTCGAGGGCACTCGCTGACGCAAAGCTGAAGGTGGACAGAGGGGAGCGGGATACCCAGCGCTTGAGAAATGACATTGTGCAGAGCCTTCGCGGAGAACCGCTGATTGATGTCGAGTACGTTGAGTTCCGTGACGCAGAATCTCTGAAGTCGGTCGATTTGGTGGAATGGCCCACCGTCATTGCTGTCGCGGCCCGAGTGGGATCGACGCGGCTGATTGACAACGTTGTGGTCATGAATGAGACGTGCTCAGACTGGTATTCCCCGGCCTGAGCATTGTGAATGAAGAGCAGGAGGCTCAAATGCTACGAACCATGTGCAAGTCCAAAATCCATCGCGCCACCATCACCGACGCGAACCTCAACTATGAAGGAAGCCTCGCCATCGATTCCATACTCATGGAAGCGGCGGACATCTTTCCTGGTGAGCGCGTGCAGGTGGTCAACATCAATAATGGGGCGCGTCTCGAAACCTACGTCATTACGGGGGAAGCGGGATCAGGAGAGATCTGCCTCAACGGCGCGGCAGCGCGTCTTGGGGAGATCGGCGACAAGGTCATCATCATCTCCTACGCAGCCTACGATGATGGTGAGGCGCGTCGGTTGAAGCCAGTCGTGGTGAAGGTGGATGGACAGAACCGTAGGATCGTGACGTAGGTAGGGGCGCGTAGGACACACCGTCTGACGATCACAATTCCAGGAAGGCTTCCAACCCATCATCAACGGCTTCCACTTGTTGCGCATTGAGCTTCCCCAGAAGACGAACAACGCGGCACTTGTCCACCGCGACCTGACCTGATCGGTGAGGGCCATAGGAATCGGAGGTCAACTCCCCCTGTCCCGGCACTGATGCGAGGATACAGCAGTCCTTGCCCCCGGGCCCGTATCAGAGAAACCACGGCAGTTATCGGGAATCGCTGGTCCCGGACAACCTCGTCAGAACTGACCACGATACAGGGGGGTGCCTCCCGCTGACTGTATCAACTCATTCCAGTCGTTACGCGGGAGGGTTGCCGCCCATTCTGCAATACCTGCCTCCGCAATCTTTTCACTCTCCGAGTGAGGATTCCGCAGTGAGGTCTGCAACTCCCTCTTCTTCTGTCGTGCCAATTCCGCTTTCACCGCCGCCGTGATGAAGGAACTTCGATGATTGACCCTTCGGTCAATTTCCTCGACGACAGGAACTGGCCTCGTGATAGATAGTCTCGCAACGCTCATCGTCTCAGCACGCTGCACCAATATGGCATCCAATGCGGGGATCATTCACCAATGCGATTGTAATTCACACGGGCAGAATTGTCACATATCCGGAAACTGAGGGCCTTGCGCTGGCGCCAGACTCACGCTGCGGCAGGCTGGGGTTCGACGCTTTTGACCGTCACGGATTCTCCGAACAGGTCTTCGTAACCGTAAGCTTGCGCGGCGATGACCACAGGCAGGGACGCCAGTACTCCGACGCCCAGACACAAGACACCCGCTACCATCACAATCCCGCACACCAGAGAGAAGACAAGGAATCCAAGGAAGTCCTCGAATACCTTCCTGCGACTTGTCTCCATCGCCTCTCAGAAATCTACCTGCCGATCCACAACCAGGAAGTAGACAAAAGTGTAACCGACGCCCAGCACGACACCCGGGATAACACAGAAGAGCATCCCCAACGAAATGAGCGCGCCCGACACGATGCATGCGAGCAGAGCCTGAATGAAGACCTCAAAGCCCTTGCCGATGTCGTTGAACTCGGGCCCCTCTCCCGAGCGGATCTTGCGCAGAACGATGTAGCACAGGCCGCACATGACGGGTCCATTCAGCACTACGCCTATCCCGGTGCTATTGACACCAAAAAAAATCAGGCTCCTCAGCAGAATTTGTGGGTAGAAATCGAGGGATCGGTGTCATTGATGGCTACCGGTTGAAGTCGTGAGGTCGGTTCAATAGATGCATCCCGGCTCCAACTCTGAGAAGATGTAAGTATCAACCAAACATCACTCAGAGGAAGAAGACCGGGATGCAACTCAAGACTATCCTGAACCGGGTCCAGAAGTTCAAGTCGTTGCGGACTCTGCGAGTCCGATGTGTATGCGAAGGTGCGCTGGGCGGATAACGCCGATGCTCCCGAGCTGGAGGTGGAGGTTGCCGAGCGCGCCAATGGTCGG
>MNXM01000184.1 GCA_001872605.1 Armatimonadetes bacterium CG2_30_59_28
CGCCCGTTACCACAACTGCCACCTGGTGCAGGAATGGCTCAACCTTCATCCGCAGGTTCATCCGGTCTGGTTGCCGAAGCGCAGTCCTCAGTTGAACCCGGTCGAGGACCTCTGGCGTTGGCTGAAACCGGCGATCGCTGCCAATCGGACGCATCACGACCTGGAACCCCTTCGGCAGGCATGCCGAGCGGAACTGAACGCACTCACACCGGAGCAAGCGCTCAGGAAAGCCGGGCTCCTCGGCGGAAAGGGGGGACAGAATTTGTGACGATCTACTTACGTTATCGTGCCACTTCTACTCACGAACCCAAAAGGAACGGGTGCAATTCTCTCGCCGCCCTACCTTCACCTTCCGGTGGTACCGTATTCCCTGGTCCGCAATGCCTCGATTCATCCGGGGTTCGAGCGGGGGGCAAGGGTTGTCACAGACTGCCGTCAACGGCTTTGGCGATGGCTTGGGCAATGGCCCATTGCCCAAGCTCCGAGGCAATGAACTTGGAGTCCTGAGAGTTCTTCAGGTTCACCATTTCAATGAGAACTACAGGAACTTGAGAGTAAATGGATCCTGTGAGAGCACCTTGCCTACTGCCGATGAGAGTCTGGCGATCCGTCTTTACAGGATGTACCGGCAGGAGACCTTTCAGGCTCTGGGAAAGAACCGTGCTCATCTTCGCCGCAATCCGTTTGCTCTCGGCGATCACGCGGGCAGTTGGTCCAGTCGTCCCCCCTTGTCTTCCCTGCCGATCGGGGTAGTAGAGTGTCATCCCCCGACCAGTGGTTGCATCGCAATGGAGTCGCACCATCAGAGAAGCGTGTGCTTCGTTCGCAATCTCTGCCCTCCGTTTGTTGCGGACAACGTCATCAATCGATTTCTTGGTCATGACCACAGTGTACCCACGTGACAGCAATTCGGAACGCAGCTTTTGAGCCACCCGCCAGTTGGCTTCCAGTTCTGAAATCTGCGCGGAAGTGGTTCCCGCTCCTACTTCGCTGATGTGTCCTGGATCAATGCAGATGGTCTTCTGTTGAGCACACACTGGAAGACCGCCGAACACCAGGCAAAGGAGTGCATACATGAATTGGCGGCTCAATGATGTTCTCCCGCTCCTATCGAGTATCGCGTCCTGGGAATAGCTGTGCGGTTGCCATCCCCACGCTGCCGAATATGAGCGCAGAGAGACCGCCCATGACAATTGTCGAAAACAGCGTTGGACCCAGGTCTCCCGAAATCACGATGGACTGCGCTTGGATACCTGCCGCTGCCGCGCTGCCGGTTGAATGCACTGTGAACGAATACAGGTGTCTGAGCACCAACAATAGTAGAACATGCCAACCCACAAATTGGCCAATCAACGGAATCGTGCTAATACCGCGTCCATGCCTTGAGTACGGCAGCAACCTCCTACCCCCAAGGATGATCCCCCAGGCAAGAGGGATCATCCCCAGGTAGGCCCACGAAGGTAGAGATTGTTTCTCCCCTCCTGCGATTGAGAACCCAGTGAGATTTGCGGAGAAGGTTTCAGATTGAGACTGCGGTCCCGAAATGGAGTAGCCTCCCCCCAAATGAATCCCCTGATAGAAGTACGAGGACAATCCGGCAAGCCCCGGAGCCAAACCGATGTATGCGCCGCAAGCCGCGCCGATGATTTCTGGAGGGACAGGATCATTGACTTCATCTTTCAGTTGCATCAAACCAATGACCAGCCCCATCGCTCCAGCAACGACAAGCCAAAGGTGGGAGGTCACGATTGCTGCGATAGCAGCGCTCAACGGACCGGGCAACACGTTTGTAGCGTCTTTCCATGCGCGTCTGCTACTGCCACCCGCACAAGCGATGAAACCTCCGGCAGCGCCAAATACCACTCCCGCAAACAACCCGTGGACCATTGTGCTGAATGTGGCTATGTGCCAAGCTAACTGCAGGTCGAGTCCCCCAAGGAAGGGAATCGACGTAAGAGCATGTCCCATATTGCCTGTGTCCAACCTGGTTAGCGGCCGGAATATGAGAAGCAAAGCAACGTAAGGGAGCGCGATGGTCGTGCCCATCGACCAGTGACGTTTCCCGAGAAGTGATGTCGTGATGAATCCGCCCATTGTGATGGCCACGATGGGAAACAGGATCGACAGGGCGATCGGTGACCTCGACACGCTTTCTGCCATCGAGCCGCTTCCCATTCCACTTTCCATGTGACCTGAGCACACGACCGCGGACCCGTGTCCGGTGTAGTAAGCCAACGCTGGCAGCTTGAAAGACAACCGTTCAAGGATCGCCTCCGCCACAGGGAGGATCATCTGGATGCTCCCATCTTCGCTATCCTGCAACAGAGAGAACGCAATCTCCCTGGATGCCGCGAAGAAGATAAACGTTAAAAGCATTCCCACGAAGATAGCAACCATCGCGCCGATGCATGCCGGAACGATTACGGTCAGATCTAGAGCATTTTCCTTTACCCTTGGAACGGATGTACTCACTTGGTTCCCGCAACTGTCACAGAAACGAGACCGATCTGGCAGTTTGGATCCACAGCTTTCGCAGAACGGCATGATACCACCTCCGTGTCATCTTCCCTCGTCACGCGCTGCTGTCGGCGCTGTTGGAGGGTTCCTCCATTTCGGCGAACCTATCACAGATCAATGCAAGCAACCTGTTCGTGGTTCCCTGCCGGAGTGCCATATCAGACGTGTTGTTCTCAATGGAGACGAAGACCTGAATCCATTGTCCCAAGATGATATACGGCATACCGGCCAATGCGCCGACGATCAGTCCGCCCCCGGGGATCAGCAACCAACCGACTACCATCCCTTGTAGGGAGGTATCACTGAACTGGAGCCCAACCACTGCACCGGCCAAGGCAAGAACCACGATCGCACACCATCCAAACGCGACGAGTAGCTTTGAGTACCCCAGCAGGTAACTGAACCTGCTGTCCTCAAGTGCGATGCTTCCTGTGTGAACGAAAGATTCTCGACCGGTTCCGTTCCGGGGATCGGTTCTCTCCCCAGCTCCACCCTCGTCCAGTACCTCCTTCCACGCCTCGATGTACCCGCTGATGGGAGCGGGAGTATTGCTTCCCGAAGACATGGGCTGCCCACAACCCTCACAGAATCGGGCTTTGTCGGGAACCGCAGTTCCGCATTTCTCGCAATGGACCATGGTCTAATCTCCCTCCGGTGCCGTCTCAATATCACACAATTCTTCCGTGCCGTTTTCATGCTGGGGTGGAGAATCTTCTGACGCGGGTATCCGAGATGAACTCTTCGTCTCCGATACCCTATGCCCGCAACTGCCGCAGAAGCTGGCTCCGGGAGGCAATTGCTCCCCACACTCACACGAGTTCAGTTGGGCTCCGACATCCACCGTGTCGGGCGCAATGTGCTCCACAGTCTTACCGCAATCCGAACAGAACTTCGCGTCTGCTGCGAGGATTGCCCCGCAGGAACAGACATCAAGGGCCCTTGCTGCTTCTCTTTCCTTGATCGCGGCCATAACTACTGCTTCCACATCCTTCCCGCAACCCGCGCAGAAGCGCGTCTGCTCTCGCAGACCGGTTCCGCAATGGGGACAGTGTGCCACGGATTCTGTGGTGTCTCTTCCGGTCACGGACCTAATCTGACTCTCAACTTGCTTGAGATTTCCCTCCTTCTCCGTGATCTTCGAGTCGAATTCCACGACCGATTGGAACCCCTGGCTCAACTCGCCAGCCTCTATTCGTCGTGATTTGATTGCGTCATAGGCGGCTTGCCCGAGTTGGGTTATGGATGTCTCTCTCTGTCGTTTCAGGCTCCGCAATTCTGCAGACAGTTGCACTTCCTGTGCCTTTAGATTCACGGTCGAGACGCTTTGCTCCCATCCTCCCTTCACTTTGTCCCAGAAATTATCCATCACTTCTCCCTCCTCTCGTCCCATAGTTTACTTCTCTCGGGTTCGACATGGAACCCTCCGTCGCCAGACGCCTCCCCGAGAACATCTCCTCCCCACGAATGAAAGTACCATTCATCTTCTCCAGCGGAGAACGCCGACTCCCAGCGTAGCCGATGCCGAGATGGCACCAAGGCTGAAGATAGATATATCGCTGTGGGTTGAGTCGTTGGGAAGGTCGAACTGCACGATCATTGATCGCGTTGCGCATCTTTCGAGGTGGATGGCAATTCTGCCCTCGCAAGTCTGATTCTGTTTCTGCTCCTCTGCTATGGCACTCCAAGCAAATGTGGCCCTTGCATTTCCTCGACATGCGGAGGATGTGCTGGTTGTCCTGTAAGTGACGTGGCCTACTTGACCTCACAGTTGAAATGACTGTCGTTTGGCCTAAGCCATTTTCCGTGCATGTCGAAGAACAATACGTTCATTCCACCTTGGTGACGAGGTGTGACATCGCGACAATCGCTCGCGCCTGACAAGCTATCCAAGTTCCCGTCCCACACGTACGCAATCCCAGTTGAATTCAGCACGTCGATATCACGAACGCCGGAAAGGTTAATGTTGAGTACGTAGCCAGAGCGGGTCATATTGGCTGCGCTGGGGCAAAGGAAAGAGGGCACAGTGATGGTTCCTCCGTATTCATGCGTCCGAAGTGCGTCAACCCATCCACCGTCGCCAGAATCCAGACGAACGTAGGTGTGATCATAGTCCACCGAATAAATTGTCAACGCGTTACGCATCTGCACCAGTTGCGACATGCACAACGTTGTATTGCCCTTTTCATTCGCAACCTTCCGAGTGGACAGACGAGTCAGACCGATAACGGCAACGAATACTACCGCAACCAACGCTATGACTCGATGCACAGACCATCGCGTTCCACACGCGTCACGGCGGTGTGTTGATGGAGGACTATGGTTTCCGCGCTCTGCATAAGAACTCGCTGCATCGAGAGCTTCCCCACAGTGGCGGCAGAACCTGGCGGAGTCCTGGTTTTCCTGACCACATCTTGGGCAATCCATATCGTCAACCCCCAAACAGTAATGTGCGCGAACCTTGACAGTCTGGTTCACCTAACTGCTGAAATCCGGAAAATCCTACTACCCCATCTTTATGTCTCAGACAATCCCTCATAGCCAGATAGCGTCGCAGGTAGCTCCGGAGAACATGCACATCGTGCCGCAATGAGGCTCCAGGCGCTCTCGCGAGATGGGTCACAGACGTGTCTCTCTGACGCTCCAAACTCCTCGTAGTCTCCGTCGTCAGTCGCATCCCCGGGATGTCTCCTCGCTGCGAATGAAAGCGGCATTTCTCTTCTCCAATGCGGAGAGCCGACTGTCTGAGTAGTTGCCGTCACGATGATACCACGATTGCCGATCAAAGTACCGTTGCAGATCCGGGTCCCGAAATGGCCGGCCATGCCGGGCATACATCTCGTTCCGCATCAGCCTCAGCCGGTGGCAATCCTTCCCCTGGAGATCCGATGTGGTCAATTCTCTGTTACTGCATTCCTGACACAGGTAACCCCCCTCAGGTGTAGAAGGTGGGGGCGGAGGCGTATTCCCACAATCAAATCCAGCATTCGTAGAGGATAACCATTTCACGTGCCCGTCAGTGAACGCGACATTGAATCCGCCTTCATGTCTCCGCGCAACGTCTCCGCACTTACTGGCCCCGTTGACGGCGTTAAGCGTTCCATCCCACAACAATGCTGTCCCGGCAATATCAGCAATGTCGCCTTGTCGCACTCCGGAGACGTTGAGGTTCATTACATAGCCGCACACATCCATTTCGGGAGCGCTCGGGCACAGCAGTATCTGGTCGCTCTTTGTGTAGGGGTAAATGGCCTTGGTCCACCCTCCACTCGAGTCGAAACAGACAATTCTCTCGTCGTAGTCCTGGGAATACATCACTATCCCCATGGCAACTTGTTTAAGGTTGGACATGCACTGTTCCGCTGGATTCTCGATTGGCACTATCCCCGCGATACGCCATGACCCTCTTTGCTTCCGCAGTGTCACCGACACACTTGGCTTCTCTCCCCTGTTGTACAGCAGGACTTCTGCCGTGGTCCTTCCCGCGTGACCCAGGGACGATTGCATCCCCGAAAGTGCTACGGCGTCATTTTCCTCGAAGAACTCTGTGACGAACTCATCGCGGGAGTAGAGGCTCTCCCAGTTGACCGTCTTGTCGCACAGGGACAGTGCTTCTTCTCGATTGTGCAGAATACAGGCATTGAAAAAGGCTCGCACGGTCTGTTCCGGGTCTGATGACCTGAAGCGATAGACGACAAAGACCGCGATCCCAATGCCAACGATCAGAAGGGCCGCACGAGCCAACCTCGGGGGCGGTGGCGGATGCGGAGTTTGTGGCTTGAGGGAATTGCCACAAGCAACGCAGAACCGCGCTGACTGCTGGTTCTCTCCACCACACTTTGGGCAGGTTGCGGGACCATCAATCGAGTCTCCGCAGTGTGTACAGAACCTCGCCGCGTCCGTGTTTTCTCCGCCACATTTCGGACAGTTCATTGCTTTCGCACCCTCCAACAATTGATCTACAACAACTGGAAACCTTCTGTGCGCCGTCACGTGAAGATCGTAAGACCGTCCTCTGACTTGACGGCAGTCCCTCGGGTCAGTTTCTCACGACCACATGCTGGCTCATGTGGTTTCGTATCTCCTGCAGACTGCCGAACTCCTGACCGTCTGCCTGACACGTGAATCTGCCTCCTCCCGCCTTCGTCACATGACCAGCCATGTGGCGTCGGACCGCGGTGTCGAAGTCAGCCCCACAGATGCGGCAGTGGTATCTTGAGGTTGGTGGTCTCCGGTGCTCAGTCTGCACATGAGAGTTAAGTGCTGACTGGCTGGGTAGCGATTCCCCACATTGCGAGCAGACATACCGTGGCGCTGGATGGGAAGATGACCTGTGTTGAGCAAGCAGAGCTTGGCTGGCGAAGGATGCACCACAAGCTCTGCACCGGAATGTCGGCGCGGGAGGTGGACCGGCACTGACAACCATTGTGACTGTGCTGCCCTCGGTCACACGTCTGCCGGCGGGGGGATCTGTTTTGATCACCATCCCTCTTGCCACGACCGTGGAGTGGGAGCTTCTCGTCCTCGCTACCAGACCGGACGACGATAGGTTCTCTTTAGCCGAAGCAGATGAATTCCCAACCTCGTTGGGAACGATTACGCCCGACCCAAGGCTGAGGACAACGTTTACCTTCGTCCCCGGTGATTGCTCACTTCCCGCTGAAGGATTCTGCCGGACAACCGTGCCACGCGGCGTATCGTCGTCAAACACCTTTGCCCCAATGGCCAGTCCGTATCCCGCACCTTTGAGTGTTCTCTTTGCATCGTTGACATCCATCCCTGTGACAGATTGTACGGTTGGCACAGGGGGAGGAACGGGTTTGTCCACGCTCACTGTCAGCCGGACGGATGTGTCCCTCTCGACCTCCCGCCCGGCCGCAGGATCGGACTCAATCACTTGACCCGGTGGGATGTTGGAGTCACTCGACTCTTCTACCTCACCCAATAGCAGGTCTACCTTGGCAATACGCTCTTTGGCCGAATCCAGTGTCATCCCTTCCATTGCTGGAACTCTTACCTTGCCGGATGGCAACCCGATCCATCCACCAGCCCTACTCCAAGCATTTTGGAGTTGTTGGGGGTAGGTCAGGTAGCCTGTGACGAGCAATGCCATCACCAGTAGGAACGCCCAGCCCAGGCGGCGCAAGCCGCGGTTGCGGTCCGCTGGCTGTTCGCTTTGTTCTCGACCACTCGGTTTTTCCTCCACGCGTAAGGGTGGGGCAGAACCGATTGTCGCCCCACACGCGGCGCAGAATGCAGCCGAAGGTTGATTCTGCTTTCCGCACTGCGGGCAGAATCTCGTCACCACAATCGCTTCCCCGCAATCGTGGCAGAACTTAGCCGTGTCCTTGTTTCCCTGGCCACATTTAGGACAGTCCATCTTCCTCAGCCTCCACTGGAAGATATATCGCAGGCGTCTGTGTATTGACCGTCAACTCGAATAAGAAGGTCTCTCCTTCTTTGCATCCGCCACCGCATCTCGTCAATCTGCCAACTGCACCAACGACTTCTTGAACTTCAGATAGTCCGAGCGATATCTGTTGTACGACTTTTGGTCTCGGTACTTGATGCCGAATGTCTTGCGCAACTCACTGCCGCTGCTGGTATCCACAGTATCCACAAACGAGCGGTAGTATTCTCCATTCTTCGCTTTGATCGTAACCCACCGGACTTTTTGTCCACCTTTGTTTTCGGTCTTCTGACTCACGTAAACTTCGGATTTGGGATTCATCTCGATGTCTTTCGGCTGACCACTCCACTGGGGTGAATAGACGTAGAACTCCACCGTTTTGTCTGGCGCGGTGAAGAACGCGCTATCGTACCCGGGGATTCGGGTTGCACTCTTCATGCCCGGTCGGGCCTTGAACCCCGGCGGATAGTTGATGGAGAACCACGCGCCCTGATGAACCCGCCACTGGTCTGCAAATGCAGACTTTGGCGTATCAAGCGTATCAAGAGCGGCAACCACAGCGAGCAGAACGATTTGTCTTTTCACCTTTGTGCCTCCTTTGAGTAGTCCACATCCACCGAATGGCGGGCTCTCGTCACAGATATGCCCCCAGCCATCATCGAGCGACCTGCCTATCGAGTTGGCAGCCCAAGCTCCCGAAGAGCGGCGTCCCCTTTGTTCCTCGATTCTCTCCGGCCCACCTTGATAAATCTTCCGTTTCTAAATTCGTAGGTCTCCATCCAGACCCGGTGCGGATCGGCATGGGCTTCATTGTCTCCCCACATAACATCGTAATACAGTAGCGTGGCCGCTTTCCCCTTTGGAGCTGGCCGGATAGCTACTCCCCCTCCAAGCGAATGCCCAAAGGTGGCCTCGGCATTTCCAACCAGATTCGCGAGTGATGTCTTGCTGCACGCATACACATGCAGCGTGATGCTGGCATCACTGGCGCCCCAAAGCACCGAACGAAACAGGATTTCTGGATTTCCATCTCCGGTCAATTCAACAGCCTCCAGTGCTTTCCCGGCTTCATCGTCGGCCACTGTGTTTCCGTGTAAGCACTGATGTTTCCCGATCAGCGCGCCATCTCTCTCTACCCATAGCACTGGGCCGGGCGCACCTTCAGGCGCGCTGACTGACTCGCGAGGTGACACCTTATAGGCAGCACAAGCGGTTTCGATGAGTCCATCTCCATCGAAGTCTGTATCGACGCGTTTGTGCAGACGATACCCGGTGGGCAGGTGGCGCAAAGGTGCCTCCCGGACAGGTTTGACGGCCTGCTCACTCCGGAACTGACCGGTTGCACATGGAACCGCCACCGGTTGCCACGCTGGACCACTACCGCCGGAGATAACGCGTACTGCATTACCGCTCGGAATTGCGATGGCATAGATATCAGCCCGGCCGAAGTTGGGGTACTCATCTTCCACAGGGGCTACATCCACTGCAAGGCTGCTGGAGTCAGGTGACCATGTGAGGGTCCCCACGACTCCGTCGTTAGGCAGTCCTTGGATGGAGAGCGGTTTCCGAGGACTCTCGTCCAGAACGTGGAGTTTGTACGACCGATCAACATAAGCAAGCAACTTCCCGTTGGGTGACCACTCACCAAAGGAGCCGTCCGAAATCAGATCCTTCGAGGGTCGCTGTCCGGGACTCTCGGACAGAAGCAGAATCCCCTCCTGTCCTTCCGCCAGTGAAGGGACTGCCAGTCGCCTGTTGGTAGGATGCCACACGGGTGCCGCGGGCAGCACACCACTTCCAATAAAAGCCCCAAGCCTGAGTCGCCGCCAGTTGCCCATGTCCTTTGTGCCAATTGCGACTCCATAAACCTGCTTGCTACTGTCCATCCAGAGAAATGCCAACTCACCGGTGACGGGGTGTGCATTCCCACCAATCAGTGTCAGTCCCTGGAATTGCGTCTCAGAGACATCCGTTACAATCCCCATTCCGCGGGTGGAAAAGATCCGGGCAGACTCCCAGCCAGACACGGCAACTCGGTCGCTATCCGAAAACCAGCAAAGGGAGGCATCATTACTCAAGCGAATGAGTGATTTGGCTTCTTTGCCCGTCGTCAGGCTCAGAACTGAGAGTTCGCCCTCGGAATATTCTGGGGCATCTTCGTTAACCACGCAGTTCCCGACGTATACCAGTTTCGTTCCATCGGGCGACCAGGCAGGATTCGCGCAAGGGTTGGAGACCGGCAGCCCGAACTGCTTGTTGCTCGTCACGTTGTAGGCGCAGAGCCTGCCATCCCGTAGGAAGGCAATCAAACCTTCATTGCTCCCCGAAGACTCGGCGGCGATTGACGCAGAACTGGAGTCGCGGCCCACTCGCGTGCATGCGGATAGCCACAGCATCCCGAGGATAAATGCGATTCCTTCTGCAAACCTCACGTAGCTGGGAATACTATGTGATGATCTCATTCCTACCTCCCCGTCTCCTTCTGGTTGGAACCTCAAGCCCCCATTGGCTAATAGACGCGCTCGCCGGTACATCACTTCGCTTCCAGATATTCAACCAGTATGTAGTGTTGCTTCGATCCACTTCCAACCTTCTTGATGGTGGCGGTCATTTTGCCGGTCAGTTCGGGAACACCGGAGCCGTCATCAGCTCGTTTCCATTCGCTCACTGTCCCATGCGTGTTGCCTTCCCATCCATTGGCTGCGGAGTAGATGTTCACGTTGGCCCGGAACAGGTTGTTCCCCAAATCCATCAACTTGGTAATCTGAGAGAAGGTCGGGCCTTCTCCATCTGCGCCTGGCCAGTAGTAGTACCCGTTCTTGTAGGCATACCCCGGCACGGACTCGTGCTTGGTGATCTTCCTGCCAAAGTACCACTCTACTGAGGGTTCAATGAGTTTCGCCGCTATCCTCTGGTCGAGGGCAGAACTACCGTGCACAGTCTGGACCCGTTCAGGCTTGTTGATCTCGTTGTGCCTGATCCCGAAAGAGATCAATGCCTTGTTGGATGTCTTCCCTTTGGCGAATGGTTCCACATACACCTCCGAGAAGTTGCTGAAGAACGTGTCCAGCTTTCCCTTCAGGGCACGATCCATTTTCACTTCCGTCGGCGCGGCGCAAACGTCATGCGGATTGGAATTCCACGTAAGCAATACACTGGCTATCGCTGCAACACCGAGAAATCCTACCTTCACTTGGATTTCCTTTCTTGAACACCAGATATCATCTCTTCACATACTCTACGACCACGAAACGTCCCTTCTTGTTTTCGACGACCTTTCGGAGGGTGGCTCTTGTCTCCAGCCATATCGGTTCGTCCCACAAGCCGACATTGACGTCGGCGTCGAGTGCAAACAATCCGTCGCCGAGGTCCATCAACTCTAGATTTCGAACCTCACTGGGACCAAGCTGTTCAAAAGACATCGCATCTCCCACGTAGTAACCGTTGCGAAATTCCCAGTCCTCAAATGGCTGATGCGTAATGGTTTTGTCGAAATACTGTTTCACCGACTGGCTCACATATTCAGATGAGAGACGCACATACGTACCTTCGTTCATGTTGAAGCCCTGAAGTCGGTCGTGGTGACGGAGCGCATTCTGGTAAATGCCGAAGTGGATAAGCTCCGTGTCCGGCATCTCGCCCTGCAACAATATCGGCTCGCAACAAGTCCCGATGTCCTCCATCAAGGTGGTCAACTGACGTTTTAGTTGGCTATCCATCATCACGGGTTTGGGCGCGCTGGATGGCACCGGAGCTTTCGCCACGGACTCAGCGGCAGTAGACAAGAACCGCGCTTGGGTTCCAGGTAGCTTCTGCACTTGTCCACTCGACATGGAAACCAAGTGCTCTGCTTGACCGTGACAGAGGGCCCATTCGCCATCCGGGGAAAACTCAACGAAGGATAGATGGTCTACAGATTCCGTGAAAGAGTGGCCTTCCCGATCCAACACGGCTCCCGTGATGCTGAAGGGATTACCGTTCAGGGTCAGCAGCTTTCGGGGGACTTGGGCAAAGCGATAGGTGGCGGGTCGAGGTGGCATTGTCACAGCGAACCATCTCAGGTCACCACTGGAATAGGTGTTGCTGGGGTAATCGTGGGTAATCTGATCCTCTGCCAAGTCTTCCTTGTCAGGAACGATGGCCGTATTCAGGCTGGGCGCAAGCCAGCCGTTGAACCTGACCACACGCTTACTCGCAACGTTAATCACACACCGGGTGTAATTCTCCTGGCTGCTGATGTGGCTATGCGTGATGGCCGCGAAGTGCCGCGAATCTGGGAACCAACCGTCGAAGACGGTTTCACCCATGGCCTGTCCCGACAGGTTCTCAATGACGTCTGAACCTAACACCACGTTACCATTGGAAGCATTGACAATCTGAAAACTCGGCCCAATACCTTCTCCCTCCACTTTCTCTGCCCTATACTTTCCATCGGGCGAAGTGGCGGAAACCATTGAGCTTTGTTGCTTCCACGCCTGCTTCTCCGCAGCGGTTGCTACGCGCGGCTTCGAGGCTGCGCCGGTAGACGGGAGAATCATCAAGTTTCCCTTCATGAGAAGTCCAATGTTGGTGCCTTGAGCACAACCACCCGAACACGCAGTCAAGAAGCACAACAAGACCAATAGAGTGTTCAGACTTTTGAAGTTTTCACGTCTCATGGCAGTCTTCCTTTCCAGTGGCTCAAACCTGCAAAATCCCTCGCGACAATTCTTCGACCATCGCGGCTAACCCTACCGAACCAACCGGGCGTTCAGCAAGTATTGGTAGTGTGCTGCAATGGGGTCCACCTTAGTTGTCCCCATGTTACACTGACCAAGTTTGTGCCCAGGCTGCAATCAGACAGCACAGATCGGAATCGCGTTCGCCCTGCTCATTACATCTCGCCCCGTCCCTACACTACCTGCCCCCCGGACCGATCGCGTACAGCTTGTTGTCTTTCGACCCCACAAAGATCGTGCCGTCTGGTCCGATGGACGGTGAACTCACATCATCCCCAGCATCAAGTTCCCACAGCTTGCCCGATCCAGGGCTTAAGGCGATGATCTTCTGTTGCGCAGAGAAGTAGATCGTGCCATCCCCACCGATTGCGGCGGAAGACATCACGCTTAGATGGGAAGTATCATACTCCCATTTCTTGGTCCCCTCCGGATTCACGGCATACAGACGGTCGCGCCCCGTGCCAAAGTAGATCGTTCCATCGGAGGCGATGGCCGGAGACGAGTGTATGTCAGCGTTCGCGACAAACGGCCAACGCGGAAGCAGGGCACCATTAGCGCGCAAAGCTACCAATGCGTTTCCTGCCGCAGAATAGATAACGCCATCCGAGCCTACGGCCGGGGATGAGAGAATGGACCCGCCGCCAGCTCGGTATGACCACTTCTCTTGCTTGCCCGGGCCGAATGCGTAGACGATTCCCTTGCTCAAAGAGCCTATATATACCGTGCCATCCATACCCAGAGCTGGTGTGTTGCTTTCGCAGAAGCTTTGTCCCTCGGGCTCAACTTGCCACTCAAGTTCTCCCCGTGAAGAGAAGGCTGCTACCGAAGGTCCGAAGGTGACATAGAGTGTTCCATCGTCACCGATTACCGGACTGGAAGGCTCGTCGTTGCCCAAATACTTCTCCCACTTCTCGGTGCCATTCGGGTTGATAGCGTACAGCTTGTTATCACTGGAACCGAAATAGACCGTCCCGTCCATTCCCACCGCCGGTGCAGAAACATGTCTCCCTGCAGGGAATGACCACTTGGTGCTTCCGTCCGTGGTGAGGGCATACAAGCGATTGCCTGCACCAACGTAGATCGTTCCGTCTGGCCCGAAGGAAGGAGTACCCACGTCCCCTTCCAAGTCTCTGACCCATCTTACACGATTTGTGTCGGGCCCGATGGCGGTGCTCCGACCGGTGTGCTGCGCGTCGTGGCGGAACATTCTCCAGATGTCATGTTGTCCTCCCCTTGGCTTAGGCCCCGCCGTCGACGAGGATGGAGTACCAAGGAATGAAGCAATAACATCCGGTCTAATGATCTGAGAAAAAATCTTCCCTTCGTGCTTTCCTCTCGCTATCCGACCTCCCCCAACCATCACTCCAATCCAGTTGCCGTTCTCGTCAAAGACTCCACCTCCGCTACCGCCTTCCCCTCCGCCAGGCCCAATGTAGAAGTAGCAGTCGTCGGTTTTGCTCAGATCCTTCAGTTCGCTGCCATCGATCTCAACACCATTCTTCTGGATCCATTCATAGGGGATGATCTGGCAGTCTGTCGCCTGGACGCCCATTTGTCGGAGCGAGTTCCACGGCACTTCATCGTTCGTTCCGGATCGACGGATCTTCGGGAACCCAAAGTGCGTGACATAGGATCTCACAGTGGCTGACGAATCCACAGCAATGGAGTATCCCTTGGGAACGTCACTCAATTGCGTGCTCTCGATCTCCAGCAACGCCAGGTCATTGACCGGATCGTACCGGGCAACGCTCCTCACTGACAACCCCCTGTCTTTGCGGAGCCATTTTGGGTGGATGACGACGATGAGACTGGATGGGGACAGTTGCTGCTGTGTGTCCTCCCCGGAGACAACATGGGCGTTGGTGATCACATAGATACAGTCGTTGGTTCCGCCAGGGAAATTGACAACCAAGCCCGAACCAATGGGGGATTGCAGTGGCAGGTGACCCCTCTGCAGCACTAATGCCACTCTGTCCTTAATCGATTCCTTCCTGTCCGTTGACAACTGAGCAGAAGCTTGGCGACCTTGCGTCAGGGCGACGAAAGCCACGCCGATGACTCCGAGGCACTTCAACTTCTTTCGTTGCATCATCGTTCCTCCTTGAACAATACTCCCCGCTAAGAAACCGTTGATAGAAGATTCTCTGAAGAAGGCCCGTTTCCTCTGTACGGCCAGAAAAATACCACAAGCTTTGCCAACTTGGCAATCATCTGAGGAAGACAGGAAGACCGTTTGAGCGAACCCGCAAGCGATATACATCCGAACAGGACAAGCATCAGCAACACCGTTCGGACTCCACTACCGCCGTTGATACCCTATCTTCGTGGCTGCCGTTCCTTCCGCATGTAGTTCTTCATCTTCTCCCATTCCGCCATCCCGTAGTTCATGTCCTTCTCATCCACCCAGTGGGGGTGGTGGCCGGGGATCATGAATGGAACGAAGACGTAGATGTCAGTGATGCCTTGTTCCCGGATCTTATCGATCTGGTAGACGACGTCCCCTCCTGACGGTGCGTGTGCCCACACCTGCCCGAGAATCTGGCTCTTGCGCAGCTTCTTCTTGGCGCAGAGGTTACTAATGTATTCCTCGTAGTACCCGATGTCTTTCGCCATCGGCCCCAGCGGGGTATCCATCAACCTCTCCCTGTGCGCTTCGAACCATTCGGTGACGTAGCCGTCCATGCGAATTTTCTCGCCACGAACGAACTCCGGCCATCCCGACATATTGCCATAGCCGCGCAGTTCCACCCATTGATATACTTTCACCCTGGGGTACTTGCTCTTGATGTAGCCATACAGGTCGTCATACATGAACTCCAGCTTCTGTCCCAGCCAGTCCACAAGGTCCTGGCTTTGCCATGTGAAGGACTTACCGGTTTCCTTCTCGAACTCGAACCGGTACTCATAGATGAAGTCGGCAGGGAGGAGGGAAAACCAACCTCTCATTTGGTTTCCTGGCTCCTCCTCGCTCAGGGTCGCCACTTCGGTGATGTCAGACAAAGGCTGCAGGTAGCGATCAACCGTGGCGCAGCGGATGTAGTCCCGTGAGGCCTGGTCGTAGAAGTAATCGAGCACGCAATTGTTCGGCGTCATCAGGCGCAACATGATCCGATGCTTGGGATTAAGCTTCTTTATCTCGCGGGCCAATGGGACAATGGCCGGGGTCACTTGCAGAACGGTGAAGTCAAAGGTTGCCAGCCATTTCGCCTGCTCATCCATCGGTTCAGTCGCCCCTTCATAGACACCGAAAGCCGCGGGGGGAGGCAGGGGAACCGCGGGCGCCTTGGTGGGTCTGAACTTGAGCACAAGACCATCGACCGCGTCGGCCTGTCCTCGGTGGACAATGATTGCTGACTTGCCGTCTGCCACCCGCGCCTCGGCGGCATCGAGAACCTCACCTACGGGAAGGACATCCAGCGGAGTCTGGTTCACGTTCTTCACGACGGCATCGACCGAGTCGATACGTACACGACCCAGGTGGGGACCCATGACGCCAACACGAGCGAACGTGGGGAGGTAGGGGAGAGGAAACAGGTAACTCTCGAATTCCTTGCCGGTCCCCGAATAGGATTCCCAGTAGGGCGCAGAACTGACGATGTATCGCCAGTCCCTGCCATCATCGCTGATCCAGACTTTCAGTTGTCCCGTCTGACGCCCGGGTTTGACGCGGATGAAAGTGCCGTAATCGTTCGCGTGGGACGCCATCGGAATGAGACACAGGACTGCAGCGAGTGCGAGTCCCCGCTTCATGGTCGCACCTCCCCGGGATTCACTTTGTATTTCAGGAATGCCTTCGGTCGGAACTCCGGGTAGTTGGTCAGCCACAGGCAGTCGAGGTCGAGGGGACGTTCCTTGCCGTTGGTCAGGAAGACCTCGAGGTAGTGAACGCCGGCTTTGATCGGTAGATCGGCGATCTGTGCCATCGTCCAGCCGTCGCCAAACTGGAGTTTGCCTTTGCGGATTGAGGCGTTGTCGACAAGCACCTCGAACTCGTGCTCCCCCGGGTCACACCGCGTCCGAAGCGTAAGAGTGTAAGCGCCCGATTCCGGGATGGTGACCGGCATTCCCGCGTTGTCCCAATACAGATACTTCTGAGGATGAACGGCCACAGTGAGAGCATTGGGAGTCTTTGCGCCAGACGCGTCCTCCAGGTTGGTGGTTGCGTAGCTCCACCCGGTGGGTGCGGCGTAGACTGCCGCGTCTTCCGCCTCTCGATGAAGCCCGAATCGGGTCATTTCGACCAGAGACGACTCTAAAGTGACGCCCTCTTTGTTGAAGTAAACGAAGAACACGCGTTCCGACTCCGGCGAGACGCTCCCCGGCACCACCCAGTTGACCGTCCCTTCGGCGCATGTCTCCGGGTGGTAGCGCGCCACCCACACTTGAACATCCTCAAACTCGGGCGGTCCCTTGACGGTTCGCGTGACCACGAGGCGCGCATACCTCACCCTCCGCGGAGTGAACCAGGCGACGCGGGCGATATTGTACAGGCGACCATTCGCCGCGTTGGTCCACCCTCCGACCCGTTCCCACGTGCCCTTGAGTAGCCCGTCCTGCGAATCGCAACTCACCTCAAAGTCGGCGTCAAGAGGTTGACCTGTGGCGTCTCCCGCGCCGGGGAATCTCGCCATGACGCAGTTGACCCATTGTGGAGATCCGAGGTCCACCGACAGAATCCATGGCGGGTCCTGCTCCGCGCCTCGCCATGTCGTGCCGCCGAAGTGGGTGGTGTCATCGATCACGTTCTTGGCCGGGTGGTCTGCCGATTCGCTGGTGGCTCTTACCTGCTGAGGGGGTTTGGGCAGCCACACCGCCAGCCGACTCGCAGGGACGTAGCTGCGCCGGCGGAAGTCGGTAGGCAGAAACACGGCAGGACATTCCCTCACCACCTGCCCGGTCTTCGGGTCCTGCTCTACCAGGCGCACGGAGTGAGGGTCAAACCTCTCACCCGCGCCGAAGTAGTTTGAGAAGTTGAGGCGGACATCCGCCGGGAAGTCGTCTTCACTCTGCACCGAGGTGACGGCAATCTTCACCCGATGCTGCCAGTCGGGGTTCCACCAGGCAAAGTCAGCGGCACCAGCACAGGTGTTCGCCAGGAATATCAGGCTCAGGAAACGTGGGAGAATTGCTCTCATGGTTTCACCTCGACGTTTCCCGACTCTACCCTCAGGTAGCTCCTCGGCAGGAATTTTTCATCATTAGTCAACAGCGCGTAGTCCAGGTCCAGTTGCTGATTTTGCGTATCGACGAGATACATTTCGAGATAGTGCACCCCCAGCGGAATATCGCGCGGAGGCAGGGAAATGATCGTCCAGTCGGAGCCTTCGGTTGTGAAAGTCCCGTTGAAGAACGGGTGGTTGTCGAGGAACACCGTGATCGGGTGCTCCTTCAGGTTGCCACGAACTCGCAGGTGCAGACACCATTTTCCGTTCGCAGGTAGGGTAACCGGGAAGCAGGCGATGAGGGCTGCGTGGGACATGGTCCACTTGGGGCACGACAGGATGTTTGCCTTGTCGGTTCCTGACGCGTCCGCATCGGTGAGAGGCCCGCTTCCGAAACCAATGCCGTGCAGTGAGTAGACGGAGGCTTCTCCCTCTCGGATGATGCCAACGCGCGCAACGGCCGGGGGCGGAGGAACTCCCTTTGCATCTTTCGTCCTGAAGTAGACGAAGAACAGGCGTGGTTTGTCATTGGTCGTTGCGCCTTCGGCGATCCAGTTCACCGAACCGACTCCAGACTTCTCGGGGTCGTGCACAGGAGCCAAGGCACGGAAGTCATCAATCCAGGGGACCCCAGACGACTCATGGATCACCAGCCGTGCACATTGGACTTTCCGAGGCGCGAACCACACAGCTCGGTACTGCCCGGAGATGCGCGTGTTATCTCGGTCCCAGTCGCCCACCTTTTCCCACGCCCCGTCGCTCACACCGTCAGCGGATTGAGTCGCCACCTGGAACTCTGCGCGAAGGGGGCAGTGTTGCGTGCTTGGGTGTCCCGGATAGTGCGTCCACAGGCTGTTGATCCATACGGGCTTCCCGAAATCGAGACTCACGATCCACGGAGGGAGTGGCGCGGAAGGTTCCCACAAGGTGGGCTTGAACAGGATCCACGTGTCGGTGACATTGCCAACTGGCATTTGTGGCGATTCGCTGGAGGCGCGAGCCGTTGGCGCCGCGTGCGGGAGATACGGTGGCACCCACCCGGACCGAACGGGTGTGCCCTGGCTCGCCTCGGACGGCAGGAACACGGATGGGGCCACCCGCAAGAAGCTCCCCGTCGCAGGATCAACTTCGACCACTCTGACGGAGGCTGGATCGAATGCTTTCCCACCTGCGAGGGCGCCAAAGTCGAGAGTCACCTGAACCGGGAAATCCTTCTCGGTTTCCTTTGCGGCAACGACCCGCACGGGTACGCGGTGCGACAACGATTCATTCCACCACGGGACCCCGTCCGCGACGGAAACGGAGAATGTCAGGAGACTCAATATTGGTGTGAACGGCATTCGCATAAGAACTCGACCTCCGGAAAAGGTGGCGATGGGCGAGATCACTAAGGAGAGGCAGGGGCACAGAGTGGCGGTTCCCGCCTTCTCGACGAAGCGGGGATTCCCGTGAGCCTCTTTTGAGGAACTGTTATTGACATGACCTCCCTGATCAGTCCCGCCAGCTCGGCGCGTTTCTGTTCGAGACGGCTGCGGTCCTTGGTCCAGACGTGCATCGAGGACAGGATGTCCTTGTCCACCTCCAACGCCTTGTTGACTTCCGCCAACAGGGCCGCGTCCTGTGCCGGGTCCAGTAGCTCGGCGGATTTCTTCAGCACGGCGAAGTACTCGTAGTCCTCCAACCCCTCCCGAGCGTTGGCGAGTCGCATCCCGGGAATGAGCTGGTAATCCGGGCCGGGATAGACAAGCGTTCCGCAGCCGCGGTAGCCGCCGTCCGACCAGTCGCTGTTGGGCCAACGTTCTGCCGGATTGTCTTTCTTGTTCTCATCCGGCAGTCCGGACATCGCGAAGATGAGGAACCCGTCCATCTGGTAATGCCATGCGAACCAAAAGTGCATTCGAGTGGAGATATACGGGCGATCATAGCGACAATATGGGGAATAGTTTCCATCCTTGTCACGGTGCTCGCCGCAAGTGTATGACCAGTATTTCTCTCCGTACTTTTCACGCCGTTCCTTGATCGCCTTGTCGACGGCGCCGTCGATATAGGTCAGATGCGGCGCCCAGGCGTCGATGAGACCGATGGCGCTCTTCCCCGCCTTCAGCTGCAGCGGATCGATGCCGTAGCACAGCAGTTGCAGGTCGGGAGCGAACTGCTTGAAGAAGGTGTGGTGTTCGATCATCTGCAGCCAGCGGGAATTGTCATTGGGTTCGTCGAACAACTCGTAGTAGGAGATGTCATTGATGCCGAGGTCTTTCAGATGCTGGACGTAGGCGGTCAGGAAGTCGCGGTACGCGGGATTCTCATACTGACTCTTCCCCTCGATGAGCTTCTTCAGCGGAACCTTCTTGCCCGTGGCGCGCTCCGTAACCTGCACGTTGGGGTTGTTCATCCACGCCGTCCAACCGGAGTTGCAGCTTAGCGCTGACCAGAACGCGGTCGAACCGTTCTTGAGGCCGTTCTGAATGTACTTATCCAGCGTTGTCCAGTCGAAGGTGAACTTACCCTCGGGCTCGACGTAGATGGGAACCTGCGGGCACAGCGTAATCCAATCGTTTGGAATGGAACTGACGCGGTAGCGCCCGATGACCTCCGCATGTCTGGCGTGCAGCTCCGGCGTGTAGTTGAGCGGTTTGTAGAACCAGTTCCACTGATACAACGAGAACCAGAAATCTGTTTCCAGGGAACTCTTCTTCGGGATGTCAAATCCGTAAGCGCGCACTTCCACTTTGCGGGTGACCGTCTGTCCTCCGGACGCGACGCTCACCGTTCCGCGGTAAATGCCCTCCGGGGTGCCAGGTGGGAGGAGAAAGTCCACCCAGACTGCGCGCACCTCTCCCGTGGGCACGGCGAAAGGGTCCGCAGGCATGAGCGGGTCCGGCTCGTAGGCGCGCGCTGAGAAATCTCGTGGATCGATTCCTTTCAGCCTGACATAGTCCACGCGAGACCAACGGTAGCTGTCGGCCGAAACGACCGTGCCGCGCGGCCCCTTGAGTTGACTGAAGCTGACGCTGACATCCTGCAAGTCCTTCCAGAATGGCGCAACCACCAACTGGAAGGAACCGTACTCGTTCCCCGCCAGGGCAAGGCGAACAGGGTCAGTCAGTGAACCGCGGTACACCGTATCCTTGTAAGTAGATCATCAAATATATTGTCCCCCGAAAAACCGCAATGCGTGCAAAGATTTGCCTTCATTTCCGTGTTCTCCGTGATCTCTGTGGTGAGAAAATGGGGACAGAATTCATGACGATTTACTTATACTTTGTCGCTTTCTGTGAGCGTTCCCACAGCGAAAAGCTGGGTTCTCTTTGATGATCTCCCTCGGTAAAGCCCCGCGAGGTTAATGTCATACTGGAGCTTGCTCCATTCCGCCGTGAACGCCTCGCTGTCATTGACGAGGTTCTTCCAGTCGTCCGCGGACAAGTCCGCGGCTCGGGCAACCTGTTGTCGCGCGGGCCGCGTGCGAGCGTCGAAGTCGTCGACTTGACTTCGGAGGTTGTCGAAAGCCGCATGACGATCCCCCAACTTGGCGAGAGTCTGCTTTCCTTGCGTTATCTCTCGCTCCATCGCTTCCAGCGTGACTCTGGTCGGAGGCAGGAACGCCACGGCCTGGCCGGTGAAAAAGGCTTTCCCCTTGATGGACAGCTCGAATGAGAGACGGTAGTTGCCGGCGTCCAGCAGTTGGTACGCAAATCGGACTGGTCCGTCACCTTGCTGCTGTTTGACCGATTCCTGGTTCACGACCTTGCTCTCGCGTCTGACCGTGAAGGTGCCACTCACGGTGTCGGATGCGCCATTGTAGGTGATGGCGATGGCGCCGGGGCCGTAGAACAGGTGACCCGTATCGAAGCTCGTGACCCGAGGCAATGGCTCCCCTTTTGGGCGTCCCTGGAAGATGGCGTTTCCGAAGTTCTTCGGCTCATGGAAGCCACGGTCAGTGGGAACCCACTGCGACCATTCGTGCAGACTTCCCTGGTTACGACAGAACTGCATTCCCCACCGTTCATCCATGCCTGGAGTGGTGACCACGTGACCGGGTGCGGAGGCTAACTCACCAAATGGGATCCTCTGCTCAATCGTCCAGCCGCCGTCAAACCGTCCGGATTTACACTCCCAATCGGGAGTGTAGTTGGTTGAATCTCCCGCGCGAGTGGATGCGTCGTACCGCGCAGCAAGCGGAATCGTCACGAACTGGAAATACTTCTCCTCGGTTCGTCCCGGGTCGAGGAACAGCTCTGGCGCGTCTTCGAATTTGATAAAGTCGCGCGCGTCTTCTGCGCCGCCCACCATCAGCTTGGCCATGTTGGCCTCATGCAACGTCCAGAAGAGATACAGGCTGCTCGCGTCATAGGCCACTCGCACTTCCGTTTTCTGGGTGGGCCGTCCGGCGTGTTTGAACAAGGCGAAGTCCTTCGCCACCTCCGCAGTTTTCCAACAGGCATCGCGCATTTCGCCATCGATCGTTGGTGAGGCGTCTGTCCAGTAGACGTTCAGCACCCGTTCGTCCGGTTTCGGAAATCCCTTCTCGTCCACTCCCCAGAGCGCCTGAGAGAACAGGGCCAGCAAAATGCTGCAAGCAGCGAAACGTATATCTGTCTCCTTTCCCGTGTATGCGTCATTGCGCAAACGCGCGCTGCGGTGTAGAATCTACTCGCAGTATACCGAAGTGTCAACCATAGGCGTGCGCCTTAGATGATCGGGGGTCGGTGTGAAATATCTTTCAGAGCAATTGGCGTAGGGGATCCCGACGCGTCGGGACCGCGCCGTTCCTTGTTTCTCCTTCCCCTCGCTCCCAAGCACCAGCACGGCGGCAGGGGGGACGGCACGGCGACCGTCCCCTACGCCCTTACGCCGCCTTAACATCTGATTATTCAATGCGCACACCATAGTCCACGCCTGCGGCGCAGGAAACTCGTCATGGTAAATGCCGTGGCTCTGTTCACTTCGCAATCCGCAGTTTTGCAGGGAGGAGCGATGCCATGTCTACACCAACGAGTCGGATCGCGTTGCGCCCGGAAGATGAGGCTCGCGTCAAGGAATCAGGAAAGCTGAGCAAACAACTGAACAGGCTGCAGGAGACACTCAGCCGGATACGTTCTGCCCCGCCGGCGGGACACGCTCGGAATAGGAAGGAATTGGAGGCTGCGCTGACGAAGGCACAGACAGCGATGGAGACTTCTCTGAGTATCCCGGACACTGACACGCAGACCTCCAGAACGCAGAGAAAGGAGCTGAAACGCCTCTGTCAGTCGCTCGAGGTCCTGGATCAGCAGAATAGATTCTCGGATGTGATCAACAAGAGGTTGCCGAAGAAGGGCATCTATATTGGCATCGATCTCGGAGGGACGAATGCACAGGTGGCAGCCGTGTCGTCACGCGGGGAGACCCTTGCAAGCAAAAAGGTGGCTGTGGCCGGAATTGAGGACCCTGAAGAGGTCACATCTCTTCTCGCCTCAGAAGTGCAGTTGCTGGTAAGTGAGACGGGCGGAAAATGGAAACAGGTGGTGGGTCTCGGCATCGGTGCGGCGGGCACGATTGACCTTGAAGAAGGCGTCGTTATCTTCGCCCCCAACCTGAACTGGCGGGATGTGCCAGCGCGGTCCATGCTGGAAACCAAGCTGAAAATTCCCGTGACCCTCGACAACGATGTAAATGTCGGCACCCTCGGCGAGTGGGCGCTCGGAGCGGGCCGTGGCTATCAAACGATTGTGGGAATCTTCTGGGGTACGGGCATTGGCGGTGGACTGATTGTCAATGGCGAACTGATCCGCGGAGCGAACGGGATGGCCGCAGAGGTGGGTCACATGGTGGTAGACCCACGGGGACCCAAGTGTGGCTGTGGCAACATCGGGTGCATGGAATCCATCGCCGGCAGACGGTCCATCGCCCGGGACATTCGATCGGCTATCCGCGCGGGAGAAGCAACCATCATCACCGAGCTTGTCGGGAAAAACCCGAAAGTCATTCGCAGCGGGGATCTCCGGGAGGCGGTCAAGCAGCGGGACAAGGTTGCCCTTCGGGTACTGAAGAACGCAGCGGCGGCCGTGGGGCTTGGGATGGCCAACATCGCGAACCTTGTCGATCCGGACGCGTTCATCATTGGCGGCGGCGTGGTCGAGGCTCTCGGCGAGTGGATCGTGGAGGAGTCCACCGAAGCAGCGAAGAAGGACATTATCTCTGTCGACCAGAGGCAACTCACCGTACTTCCCGCAATGATCGGCGACAACGCTGGCGCCCTGGGTGGAGCGATCCTGGCGATGCGAATGGGCGAATGAGCGAATGGGCGAATGGGCGAATGAGCGAATGGGCGAATGGGCGAATGAGCGAATGGGCGAATGGGCGAATGGGCGAATGGGCGAATGAGCGAATGGGCGAATGGGCGAATGAGCGAATGGGCGAATGGGCGAATGGGCGAATGGGCGAAT
>MNXM01000277.1 GCA_001872605.1 Armatimonadetes bacterium CG2_30_59_28
ATGCCGCTTCACCGACTCCCGCAAACCTGCCACGAAGGCCAAATCAAGATACGTCGGCAACCCCGCCATCGCTGTCAGACCCGTCTCATGCTTCTCCGATTCGTCCTCGTAAGGCAAAAGACCCTGTAATGCCATTCCTGCACCTCGTTAGTGAGTTTACTCACTCAACCTACCTCACTCCTCCTCAGCATTCACAAGGCGCCGCAACTTCCTCTCCTCCTCCGGAGGGTGGATCAAGGCCAAATTCGCGGGAATTTCTGCTGGCTGCTACATGAGCGAAAGCGGATCCACGTCGACAATGATGCCACGCCGACGCGCCACCGGCCAAAGGTCGATTGATCCCCCGAGGGTCTCGTGAAGCCGGGGTCTGCTCCTGTCTCGAAGGAGCAGGTGCCAACGATAGTGATCCTTGACTTTGGACAAGGGGCAGGGGGCAGGCCCGACAACCTCAGTACCAGCGCCCTTGCCAACGAAGCTTTTGACGGCTTCTTCCACTGCATGAATCCTCTGCTGTGACTCGGCGGGATCCGTGTCAACTGCAACGATGTTGGCGAGGTGTGTGAATGGAGGATACGGCAATTGTCTGCGGATCTTCAGTTCCTGCTTCCAGAAACCAAGGTAGTCCTGCGTGGCCGCCGCAACGATCGCGTAATGCTCCGGTTGGTGGGTCTGCACCACGACCCGTCCGGGGAATTCCCCTCTTCCGGCCCGTCCACTTACTTGGGCCAGCAACTGAAAGGTCCTTTCCGACGCGCGAAAATCGGGTACGTAGAGTGACATGTCTGCGAGGATGACGCCCACCAGTGCGACACCGGGGAAGTCGAGGCCTTTTGCGATCATCTGCGTACCGACGAGAATGTCCGCCTCCCGCTTGTGGAAGGACTCAAGAAACCTCCCGTGCGAGCCTTTGCAAAGAGTGGTGTCTCGATCCATCCTTAGAACCCGCGCCTCGGGAAACAGGCTGGTCACCTCCGCCTCAACGCGCTCAGTTCCCATCCCCATATAGGAAACGATGGGGGCGCCGCAATGCGAGCAAGTGGAGGGGGCTGGTCGAGTCTGGTTGCAGTGGTGACAGCGCAGACTTCGCGATCGTTGATGGAATGTCAGTGATACGGAACATCGGCGACACGTTTCAGAGACGCCGCAGCGAGGACAATAGATGACGGGACAGAAACCCCGGCGGTTCAGGAATAGGATCACCTGCTGTTTGGCTGCGAGCGCCGTCTCGATGGATTCGCACAATCTGGGGCTGATGATCGTCAACCGGCGACCGGTTGACGGGGATCGCTCGCTGTCTCGATTAACTGCCTGGCGCAGATCGACGACCTCTACGGCAGGGAGCGTTCGGTTCCCGATGCGGTGAAGCATGGAAATGCACCGGTACTTGCCGCGTTCGGCACAATGGTAGGACTCCATCGATGGCGTAGCGCTCCCAAGCACGATGACGGCATTCTCGATCTGCGCCCTGCGGAGAGCGACTTCTCTCGCGTGGTACCGCGGGGAATTTTCCTGTTTATACGACGTATCGTGTTCCTCGTCGATCACGATCAGCCCGATATTCGTGAGTGGCGCGAACACTGCCGATCGTGCGCCGAGGACGATCCGCGCCTTCCCCTCACGCACGCGGTTCCATTCATCGAACCGTTCACCTTTTGAGAGAGCGCTGTGGAAAACCGCCACCTCACTGCCAAACGCAGATCGGAAGATCGCGAGCGTCTGCTCTGTCAACGAAATCTCTGGGACCAGCACGAGTGCTTGCCTGCCCAGATGGAGACAATGCACGATAGCGCGGAGATAGACTTCAGTCTTTCCGGAAGCAGTGACTCCATGAAGGACAAACACGGACGCCTCGGACGCGAACCCGCTTTCCTGTCCCTGGGGCGACGCGACAAACGTCAGTGCGTCACAGATTTCCTTCAGCGCATCTCGTTGTTCGTCGGTAAGGGAGCGCACCTGCGAGCCTGACAGGTCCACGTGTCGCGGCACTCGGGGGGATTCAATCTCACAGAGAATGAGGGTGCCCGACCCCAATAGGCGCTTCGCGGCGGCGTTGTAAAGTCGCCTCTCCTTGAGGAGCGCCAAGGGCATCTCTCCGCCGGACAAGTTGACTGCGGCGAGGATGGCGGATTCGCCCGCGTCCAGCTCCTGGTTGCCGGTTCCCAGACGGACTCCCTTGACAGTCCGGGGGCGTGTGCCTTTATCCAGTGCCACTGTTTCGCTGAAGACAATCCCGTCGCGTATCAGCGACTCCAGAACCCGCGACGCGTTGCTATTGGAGATTTGTTCCTGTATCTGCGCAGCCGTCAGCGGTTGCTCGATGTTCGTCAGTAGCTCAACGATCTGGTCGCGGGTTGTCCGACGCGAGCAGGTGGGACGGCGTTCCCCGTCTGCGGATTGCCCGTCGGTGAGGCGGTAGACCCTGGCAAACTTCTGACGGGCCATCGTCGGGGCCACACACCGTAGTGAATCGGCCTGAGAGCAATGGTAGTATTGAGTAACCCAATCTGCCAGCTTGAGTTGCCGTTGGTCAAACATCGGTACGTCGTGGAGCATCTGGGCGATGAGCTTTGCGGAATCAACAGGGCATTGCTGAGAACGACCCACCACATACGCCGGGACCAGGGCATTACGAAGCGGCACGAGAACGTAGGAGCCTACGCCCACACGCGCATCGAGGTGCGCAGGGACGCGGTAGGTCAACGGCTTGTCCACCACCGCGGAAGAAGAGTCGATGACAACAGTGGCAAACTCACCGGAAGACGTTAGTGCAGGGGTGCATCGGGTCAATGTCTGGTGACGCTCCAGTGCTCTTGCATCGGGCAACGCAGCAACTTGCTGCCCGGGCTGTGGCGTTGCGCAGTATCGCCCGATTCAGGCGGTGTGTGTGGAGGACTTCCGTGGCGCTATGCCATCGCTGTCTTCAGGCGTCCTACCATATCAGTGACTTCCCATGTCAGTTCCGTATCCTGCTGTCCGAAATGCCCGTAAGCGGAAGTTTTCCTGTAGATGGGGCGCCGCAGCTTCAGATGATCGATGATGCCGGCGGGTGTGAGATCAAAGACTTCGGGAATCACATCGGCCAATCTGTCGCTGTCAACACTGCCGGTGTCGAACGTATCCACATGGACCGACATGGGGTTCCTCTCTCCAATGGCGTATGCGACCTGCACCTCTACTCTTTCCGCAAACCCGGCAGCGACAATGTTCTTCGCGATGTAGCGCATCATGTAGGCGGCGGAACGGTCAACTTTGGTAGGGTCCTTCCCTGAGAAGGCGCCCCCGCCGTGGCGCCCCATTCCCCCATAGGTATCGACAATGATCTTCCTGCCGGTCAGTCCGGTGTCAGCGGTGGGGCCTCCTCGTTCGAAGGAACCAGTGGGGTTAGTGAGGATTTTGGTGCTATCGTCCATCCATTCACCCAGGACGGGCCGGATGACCTGCGCGATCACATCTTCCCTGATTTGCGTCTGTGGAACTCCGGCTTTGTGATGGGATGAAATGAGCACTTTGTCGACCCGGATAGCTTTGCCATTCTCATACTCCACGGTCACCTGAGACTTCCCATCAGGCAGTAGGTAGTTGATGTCGCCTGCATGGCGGACCTGCGCCAGCTTCTTGCATAGCTGGTGTGCAAGGAGGATCGGTGCGGGCATTAGTTCTGGCGTCTCATCCGTCGCATACCCGAACATCATTCCCTGGTCTCCCGCCCCACCGGTGTCGACACCCATCGCGATGTCAGGCGACTGGCGCTGCAGGGCAGCGATGATCCCACCTCGGGGATAGAAATACCCTAATGCCTCCTCGGTGTATCCAATGTCGTCGAGCGCCTCGCGCACGAGCGCAGGGATGTCGAGTTTCCCTCGCGTCGTCACTTCTCCGGCAACAATCACAAACTCCGCCGCGCAGAGGGTTTCGCAGGCGACGCGAGAATTGGGATCCTGTTCGAGAAGCGTATCAAGTACGCTGTCACTGATGCGATCGGCAACCTTGTCGGGATGCCCTTCTGTGACAGACTCTGAGGTGAACATGTGTTTCCGAGCCAATGAAATTTCCTCCTGAATATGTTCCGCGAAAGTGTCTTACGCCGCGTCCGACGCGGGGCTTGCTGTGACGCAACCAGCGTCGCGGTCGAGCATCCGGACGATCTCATCGATGACGCCGTCCGCCACCGCGCGCTTTGCCATTTTCGGGAAATCGACCGGGCCGCCATCTCTGGTGATGAGTGTCACTACGTTCGTTTCGGTATCGAATCCCGCGCCCTCGCGGGTGATGTCGTTTGCCACAACAATGTCGAGATTCTTCGAGGTGAGTTTCTCCTTTGCGTTGGCTATGAGATCGTTGGTTTCAGCGGCAAACCCAACGAGTATCTGTTTGTCTTTCATGCCTCCCAGTGTCCTGAGTAAGTCCGGCGCATTTTCTAATTCTATCGGGGAGGCTGATGGGCCTTCCTTCTTGATCTTCCGCTGCGAGAAGGTGCGCGGTCTGAAATCGGCAATGGCAGCCGCGGAGACTACAATATCTACATCAGGGAACCTGTGAACCGCTTCATCGCACATGTCCTGCGCAGTGGGGGTCGGGACGATCTCCACACCGTTCGGGGCCTCCACCGATGTGGCACCGCACAGAAGTGTCACTGCTCCCCCTCGGTCGCGTGCGGCTTCAGCCAGCGCTACCCCCATTCTTCCCGAGGAGTAGTTGGAGATGAACCGCACGGGGTCGAGGGGTTCGCGGGTCGCGCCAGCGGTGATGAGCAGCCGTAGCCCTTTCAGATCGGACTTCCTGTCAAATATCTCACGTACTGCAGCGACGATCTCGTCAATCGAGGCCAGACGCCCCGGCCCACTGACCCCGCAGGCGAGCCGCCCCTCGGCCGGGCCCACCGTCGATACGCCGCGGTTCTCGAGGGTTCGCAGATTTGCCCTGGTCGCAGGGTGCAGCCACATATTTGTGTTCATCGCCGGGGCGACGAGAATCGGACAACGGGCGGCGAGAGCAGTTGCGGTAAGCAGGTCGTCGGCGATCCCACCCGCCAGCTTCGCCATCACATTTGCCGTAGCAGGCGCGATCACGAGGAGGTCGGATTCCTCGGTAAGTGTGAGATGCTCAAATGACGCAACAGCGCTCTCGTCGAACATGCCGACACCCACACGGTTCCCTGTGAGAGCGGCGAAGGTCACGGGTTGGATGAACTTCGTGGCATTCGCAGTCATAACAACGCGCACCTGAGCGCCCCCCTGAACGAGCGTGGAGGCCAATTCGGCCGCCCGGTATGCCGCAATGCCGCCTGAAATCCCCAGCGCAATCCTCTTGTTTTGCAGGCTTGTATCCGACACACTCAGTTCCTTACCGCGGAATGACCGTTCCGGGCGACTCCGCGCGCACCCTCTCGATAAGAGATTGCAGCTCCGTGCTCGCTCTGTCGAGGTCAACATTGACGATGATATGGTCGTACTCTCGCGATGTCTCCATCTCCGCTATTGCGTTCTTAAGACGCAGTTCAATATCCTGTTCTCCGTCACGGTTCCGCTTGCGTAGTCGGTTTTCAAGCTCTCTCAGAGACGGGGGCATAATGAAGATGAGCACCGGGTTGGCGCACTTCCTTCCGATTGTGAGACCTCCCTGGACATCGATGTTGAGGACAACGTCGTGTCCGCCCTCCAACTGTTCCCTCACCCATGCCGACGGCGTGCCGTAGTAGTTGTCATGCACCCGCGCGTGTTCGAGAAGGGCCTCTTCCGTCAGGAGTCCTTGGAATTCATCGCGCGATATGAAGAAATATGCTTCGCCATGCACCTGATTCAGTGGCGCGCGTGTGGTAACGGACACCGACTTCCTCAGCGTGGGTACTCTCGGCAGAACCCTCTCGATGAGCGCATCCTTACCAACTCCCGCCGGCCCGGAAACAACAAACAAGGTGCCAATTCGATGTAACATTTCTCAATTCCAACCATCGATTGCCGGCCATTGTAGCATATCACCGGTGCACTGGAAAGCTGCGCGGGAACCGACGGGTCTGCATCATTTCTTAACCCGGAATGACTGCCCCTCAATCTGCACGGTGCTTGTCACATCCCGCACTTCCGGAAATCGGCGGATCATGTCCATGATGGACTCCAGTTCATCCTTCAGGTCAAGCCTTCCTCTGAATCCTCGTGGTTCTTTCAGTTTACCTGACAATTGGACGACACCGCGCACGCAGGTTATCTCCATCTCAGTCATGTCGGCTGTCTTGCGCGCCAGGATGCGCCGGATATGCATGGACAACATCTTGTCTTCAGACGCCATCACTCGACCTCTCTTCCGCTGAATTGCCCTTACTCCGCATGGAATCGGGTTGAGGGATAGGTTGCACGGTCACATCTTCAGCATGGGTTTTGATGTGTTTCCCCTCTGCGCTATAGAGGTTCACCTCGAACGGCACACTCCCCTCCCGGTAGCTGCGCAGGTTGAACGATAGGTTCACTCGTTCTTTAGGCTGCAGTCCTTCGTAGACGTAGTACTTCGCGACGGGATTGATGACGACACGGGTTGGGTAGGGGACGATGCTTTCGATGCGAAAATACCTGAAGACTTGTTCATCGACTCGAATCCGCAAGTCCTCGGCAACAAGCGGATCGTCGTTGAATACGACGAACGACATACTCATGCTCTCCCCCAATACCGTCTGTGATGGAACGGAGGCGATCACGATGAGATTGGGTTCGTGTTCCAGCGGGCCTCTGAGCATGGGGATCGCGGCAACCATCACGATGATGATACTGCATACAACGATGGAAGCGACCAATGCAGCCCGGAGGGGGCGTGGCGCATCCTCGGATCGTGATCCACCGACATGCAGCGAGGAATCACGTTGTTCGCATTCGACGACCTGGTTGCCACCGGACATCGACCACTCGGGAAGGTGTGGGCATCGCAACTCCTCCCCCGGGAAGTTCAGGCAATAGCGGCACTGGAGCAGATTCTCATGACAGTTATGGCAGATTGGGTAGGTGATGTGTTCCTCGTAGTTAATTGATTGACAGCGAGGACACTTCATGCGACGCATGGTGGAAAGTACCTCCCGCAAGACTCAGGTCATATCGTTCGTGTCGCGACACTAACCCGCGTCCGCAAATTACAATGGCATTATAGGGCATGCGACGGTTAAGTCAAGCTGAACCCGTGTTCGCGTTGACCGTGCTACCGGGGCGTTGGTATAATCCGACGCGTCCATCAGCCTCTATCTCAAGAAGGTAACAGAACGTGACCAACCAGGAAGTCTCGAAAGTCCTCGACGATATCGCGACCATGTTGGAGCTGGTCGGAGAGAATCCCTTCAAGTGTCGCGCCTATGAACGCGCGTCCAGAGAGCTTGAGAATTCCATTGAGAACGTCGAGGACTTGATCGAGACGGAACGACTGGGGGACTTGCCAGGGATTGGAAAGGCGCTTGTTGAGAAGATCACCGAACTCGTGACCAGTGGTCGCATGTCCTATTACGAGGAACTGAGGGACAAGATACCCGGAGGTCTCTTCGACATGCTGAAGATCCCCGGTTTTGGGCCGAAAAAAGCATACGCCGTCTATCGTGATATGGACATCACGACCTTGGATGATTTGGAGTCGGCCGCGCAGAGCGGCCGCCTGAGCGGCATCTCCGGCTTCGGGAAGAAGACGGAGGAGAGGATTTTGGCAGGGATACAGTCTCTGAAGGAGCGAGTCGGGTTGCATCGCCTTGGGGACGTGCTGCCCTGCGCTGAGATGATCGTCGACCAGTTGCGCGCCTGCCCGGCCGTGCGACGCATTAGCTACGCGGGGAGCCTGCGCAGGATGAAGGAGGTCGTGAAGGACATTGACATTCTCGTCAGTTCCGATGATTCGGACACCGTGATGGATGCCTTCACGCGCATCGAATTTGTCCGAGAGACCGTCGTGCGAGGAACCACCAAGACCAGTGTGGCGCTGGATTCCGGGATCAACTGCGACTTGCGCGTGGTTGCGAACCAGTCTTTTCCCGCGGCGATGCAGTACTTCACCGGTAGCAAGGATCACAACGTTCACCTGCGCAGCATCGCCAGAGACTTGGGCTGCAAGGTGAACGAGTACGGAGTTTTCCGCGGGGAAGCAGTGATTCCCTGCGCCAGTGAACAGGAAATCTACGAGTCGCTGAACCTGAAATACATCCCTCCTGAATTGCGGGAGGACACCGGTGAGATCGGTGCCGCGGCGAATGGGACGCTTCCTGACTTCATCGACACCACAGACATCCTCGGCATGTTGCATTGCCACACCCGATGGAGCGACGGCAGCAACTCCGTTGCAGAGATGGCAGAAGCGGCGCGCAAACGCGGTTACAGGTATCTCGCGATATGCGACCACAGTCAGTCGTCCCACGTAGCCAACGGGCTGTCTGCCGACCGAGTTCGGGAGCAGTGGGAAGAGATCGAGACGGTGAACCGCAGCATGGAGGATTTTGTCGTGCTTAAAGGAATCGAGGTGGACATCAAGAACGACGGCAGCCTGGACTATCCGGATGAGATCATGGAGCAGTTCGATATTGTCGTGGGTTCTGTCCATCAGAATCTCCACATGCCATCGGCACAAATGACTGAACGCCTTGTGTCTGCCCTCTCCCACCCTCATCTCGACATTTTGGGACACCCCACGAACCGCCTGATACTCAGCCGGGAGCCTTCCCGGTTTGACATGGATGCCATCATCGAGACCGCGGCGCAACACGGCAAGGTGCTGGAGCTGAACGGACACCCCTGGCGGCTCGACCTCAACTGGCTGCACTGTAAACGCGCTGCACGCAGAGGAGTGAAGATTGCGATCACCACCGACGCTCACAGCACCGCCGACATGGACCTCCTGCGATACGGCGTCGGGACTGCCCGGCGCGGCTGGTTGACGAAGGGAGACGTCGTCAACAGCCTGAATGCCGATGAATTCCGTAGTCTATTCTCACTGTAGCCGATGCCACAGCAACCCACCAATCTACCTCTCTTCCCTTCCGGTGAACACCGGGACTTCCACCTTGTCGCTCCGTTTGGGCTTGCCGGTGACCAACCGCAGGCGGTTGACGCTCTGGTGGATGGCGTGGACGGGGGGCTGAAGCACCAGGTTCTCCTGGGTGTCACCGGCTCCGGCAAGACGTTCACCGTCGCCAATGTCATCGCCCGACTTCAGCGGCCAACCTTGGTCATTGCGCATAACAAGACTCTCGCGGCCCAGCTGTGCGCGGAGTTCCGCGAGTTTTTCCCGGAGAATGCCGTCGAGTATTTCGTCAGCTACTACGATTACTACCAGCCTGAAGCCTATATCCCGCGCACCGACACCTACATCGAGAAGGAATCCACTATCAACGAGGAAATCGACCGCCTCCGCCACAGCGCAACCCAGGCGGTATCCGAACGGCGCGACGTGGTGATTGTGGCGAGTGTGTCCTGCATCTATGGGCTCGGGTCACCTGAAACCTACCTGGAGGCGGTGGCGCGGCTCGACGTTGGGAAGGATTACCACCGCGGCGATTTGCTGGAGAAACTCGTGAGTATGAGGTTCAGCAGAAATGATGTAAATCTCGTGCGCGGCACCTTTCGTGTTCGCGGAGACGTTTTGGAGATTCACCCGATTGACGAAGAGATCAGCATCCGGATCGGTTTTTTCGATGAGACGGTGGAAGAGATCGCCATCGTCAATCCGGTGACCGGCGAGCCCATGGAGCGCAGGCCATCGGTGACAGTTTTCCCTGCCACGCACTACATCGCCCCGGAGGAACGGCTGGAGACCGCCATCGCGAGCATCGAAACCGAACTTCAGGAGCGACTGGATTACTTCGGCAGAAGAGGACGCGTCTTGGAAGCTCAGCGCCTCGAGCAGCGCACCCGCTACGATATTGAGATGATTCGTGAAGTGGGCTACTGCCTTGGAATCGAGAACTACTCGCGCCACCTCGACGGCAGGAACCCGGGCGATCCCCCGTTCACTCTCATGGACTATTTTCCGAAGGATTTCCTGCTTGTCATCGATGAGTCGCACCAGACTATTCCGCAGGTAGGTGGGATGTACGCCGGTGACAAGTCGAGAAAGGACAACCTCATCGAGCACGGATTCCGTTTGCCATCCGCTTACGACAATCGTCCGTTGAGGTTCCACGAATTTGAGGAGCGCACCCACCAGCTCATCTACACCAGCGCAACGCCCGGGCCTTACGAGATGGAACGCAAACAGAAGTTGGTCGAACAGATTGTAAGGCCAACCGGTCTCGTGGACCCGGAGGTGGACGTCCGTCCGACGCACGGTCAGATCGACGACCTGCTGCACGAAATACGCGAGCGCGTGTCTCGGCAGGAGCGAGTCCTCATCACTACCCTCACGAAAAGAATGGCTGAGGATCTGACGGATTATCTCATCGATACCGACGTGAAGGTGCAGTATCTACACTCAGATATTGATACACTCGAACGGACCGTCATCCTGCGTGATTTGCGACTGGGCAAGTACGACGCGGTGGTGGGGATCAACCTTCTTCGCGAAGGATTGGACTTGCCGGAGGTGACGCTGGTCGCAATCCTGGACGCCGACAGGGAAGGCTTCCTGCGGTCTGAAGTGTCGCTCATTCAGACCATCGGGCGCGCGGCGCGGAATGTCTCGGGAAGGGTGATCATGTACGCGGACACCATCACCGGGTCGATGCGACGAGCCATCGACGAAACCGAGCGGCGTCGCGAGCGCCAGAAGGCGCATAACGTAACCCACGGTGTCAGCCCGGTCTCCATCCAGAAGGCGGTGAGGGATGTCATGGAAACACAAACCGTTGCCGAAGCGAGAGCCGACTACCTCGTGGACTGCGCGAAGCGTCGGGCGCGGGACGGCGCAAGCTCAAGCCTGCCTGCACTGTTGGATGAACTGGAGAGTGAGATGAAGGCCGCCGCGGGTGCGCTGGAATTTGAGCGCGCCGCTCACCTGAGAGACGAAATTCAGCGACTAAAAGCGGAGAGGCCATAAGGGGGCCTGCGCACGTTACGCGACGTTTGGTTGCCGCAAAGAAGCGCACAGCGCGCAAGGGGATTTTCATCTCTTGCGCAATTTGTGTATATTGGCGGCTACTTCCTCCATTATGCGTCTCGATAGCAACCTACAACACGCTGCAGAAATGCGTGCGACCAACAGGGACTTCCCCTGTAACAAGCACGTTCGTTGCGTAGATGTTGTCGGATGCTATTCGAACCAGGGCCGTCTGAAATCGGATATTTGGGATTGGAGGTTGCGGCTTTGCCGCCTTAGGAGGAACTGAATGACTGGCAGAGAGAAGATCGAAGCAGCGATGTCATCTGAAGGCACCAAGGAATTCCCGGCAGTTGTCTGCTATACCGGCATCTTCATCCGTGACCATTGGGATGCGCTGACGGATTGCCCGTGGTGGTATCAGTTTTCACCCGATCTGGACCGGCAGCTTGAGTGGAGAATGGATGTCATTGAGAAGACCGGACAGGACTGGTTTGGGCTGCCTGCATTTATGAGCCATCAGGAGCGAGAGGATGTTCGTTTGGACGTGCGTCCCGACGGCGTGTACCGCATGTCCGCGGGAGCCGGTGGCGAAGAGAAGTTAGAGCGTCCACGGGTCGCAGGTTGGGCGCCGCCATCCACCGTGCAGTCCATCCACCCGGCCAGACCGGCAACCACACCGAATGAGATTGACCGACTGATCCCCGCTCCGGTCCGCCGTTCGAGGGAAGAGTTCCTCGCCGCCGGACGTACGGACCTGGCGGCAAGGCTCTTGGAGAAGCATGGGAGAACTCATTACCCCACCTCCTCGGTGGCTTCTCCATTGTGGCATTGTTACTCGGTGTGGGGTTTCGAGAAAATGATGACGCTGGTTGCCACACGACCGGATCTCGTGGAGTATGCCTGCCAGCGGAACCTCGCGCACTGCCTGCAGCAACTGTGTGAAGCGGCGTGGCTGGGCGTGCAGGGCATCTGGATCGAAGAGTGTCTGACAGACATGATTGCCCCCGACGCGTTTGCCCGACTGAACATCCCGTATGTCCGACGGATCGTGGAAGAAATTCGCGCCCTCGGGATGCACAGCATCTACTACTACTGCGGCGACCCTGCTAAAAAGTGGGACCTGATCCTGTCAATCGGCGCAGACGCCATTTCCCTGGAGGAAAGCAAGAAAGGGTGGCGCATCGATATTGAGGAGGTTGCGTCTCGCGCACAGGGACGATGTGCGGCGCTGGGCAACATCGACGCCATCGACGTGCTGGAGAGGGGGACTGACGACCAGTTGCGCGCCGAAATGCGAAGACAGATTATCGCTGGCCGTCGCAACGGCAACCGATTCATACTGAGCCTTGGCAGCCCCCCCACCCCCGGAACACCCGTCGAGAGGGTGCGAAGGTATTGCGACCTCGCGAGGGAATTGCAGCAGTAATCCATCGGCGGGAAGCGGAGAGACAATGGAAGGTCGCGGGCGACTTCAAGCGGGAGTCCATGGTGTCGGGATCGGCGCGTCGGGGCCTGCGTGTGCGGATTGCTCTGCCTCTCCCCGATCACCGTCCACAGTGAACTCACGACTGTTTCTGTCTCTGTTCCACGATGGCGTCCCGCATTGCCGCCCATCGATGGAAAGGTGCTATACTAACGAACGTGCCGGTGAGGCCCAACCACCGAGCCGACCACGTCCCACCTGTTGGTCTACAGGGATACCGGCTATTCAGTGAAAGGTGAGTCTGCAACGTGAAAGATGACGGTTCTATTACGGGCAAGTCCACGGCAAGCGTCCATGCAGGAGAAGACAGGATCAAGGAACACTGCTCCTTGACGAACCCCATCTACCAGACATCGACTTTTGTGTACCGGGACATGGAAGAGGTAGTTGACTTCGCCGAGAAGAAGTTAACCGGTGACCCCGGTCGATTTGAGTACTCCCGATACGGCAATCCCACCGAGCGCGTGGTCATTCGGAAGCTTGCAGAATTGGAGGGCGCGGAGGACGGCGTGCTATTCCCTTCGGGAATGTGCGCGATCACGACCACACTCCTTGCATTCCTGAAGGCCGGAGATCACGTGGTAGTCTCCGACGAAGCCTATCGCAAGACGCGAGATTTCTGCGCGAACGTGCTCAGCCGCTTTGGCATTGACAGCACCTGGATCCCCGTTGACGATCCCGACGCTTGGGTGAGGGCGCTACGTCCGGAGACGAAGATTGTCCTCTGCGAGTCGCCTACCAATCCGCATCTGCATATCGTTGATCTCGAGAAACTCGTGTCCACCATGCGGCAGCATACGAAGGCTCTATTGGTGATTGACGCCACGTTCGCAACTCCCATCAATCAGCGCCCCATTGAATTTGGCATCGATCTCGTCATCCACAGCGGAACGAAGTACCTGGGTGGACACAACGATCTCCTGGGTGGAGTCGTTCTGGGTTGTGGCGATTGGACTCAACGCGTGAAGGAAATGCAGGGGACCCTCGGTGGAAACATGGACCCGCAGGGCGCTTACCTGTTACTGCGCGGCCTAAAGACGCTCGCGGTCCGAGTTCAGAAACACAACGAAAACGGGCAGCAGGTGGCTGAATTTCTGGAGTCGCATCCGAAGGTAAAGAAGGTCTATTACCCAGGACTCCGCAGCCATCCACACCACGAGGTTGCGAAGCGACAGATGTCCGGATTTGGGGGAGTCGTTAGTTTCGAGACCGCGGGTGACAAAGCGGCTACCTTTCGTTTCATTGACTCTGTCCGTATCCCTTATCTTGGGCCAAGTCTGGGAGGGGTGGAAAGTCTCATTTACCATCCCGCCGCGCTGACCTTCGCGGACTTGTCATCGGATGAGAGGGTCAGTCTTGGTCTTACGGACAACCTCGTGCGACTGGCGGTTGGGATTGAGGATTCGCAAGATATTATTCGAGATTTGGACCAGGCGCTTGCGGCGGTATAGCGTGTTTTGTAACGTGGCAGGATAACTGAGAAGTGAGGTCATGGATACATGGAGCTTCGATCAAAAACAGCAATCATTACCGGGTCCGGGAGCGGCATTGGGCGCGCGCTCGCGCTGGGGTTTGCGCGTCAGGGCGCGAACGTTGTCTGCTGCGCGCGCCGGGAGGCGGAGATCGAGCGCACCGTTGAGTTGATTCGCCAGGAGGGTGGACATGGACTCGCTATCGCGACCGATGTTACGCTGAAGGACCAGGTCGACTCCATTGTCCGAAAGGCGATTGCCGCTTTCGGGCAGATTGATGTCCTGTTCAACAACGCTGGCAGCTTTCAGACGATCGGCGGTCTCTGGGAAGTGGACGCAGATGCCTGGTGGCACGACGTCGCCGTCAATCTGCGCGGGCCGATGCTGTGTTGCCAGGCTGTGCTGCCTCACATGATGGAGCGCGACGATGGCATTATCATCAACATGAACGGTGGGGGATCGACCGTTCCTCTCCCAGGGGGATCCGGCTATGGATGCTCAAAGGCGGGACTGATTCGTCTGACGGATACTCTCGCGCGGGAGCTGGAACGCGTTGGGTCTCAGGTGTTGGTCTTCGGCATGGGCCCGGGATTGGTGCGCACGGAGATGACCGAACTCCAGACCAATACAGAGAAGGGCCGAGAGTGGATACCCTCCACTGCGGAGTGTTTTGAGTCCGGAAGGACTCGAAACCCTGACGACTGCGCGAAGTCGACGATTGAGTTGATTCGAGTGGCGTGCCCGGAATTGAGCGGGCGCAATTTCGGAGCGGGCGCCGACTTCGACGATATACTGAAGCGGAAAGACGAGATCCAGAAGGACGATCTCTACGTGATGCGATCACGATGAGCTTTCGGTCTTGCATCAGGTTGTGGGAGGTTCTGTGTGGGCAAAACGCGGATTGGTTTTGTGGGCGTCGGCAATATGGGACAATGTGCCCATCTCAAGAACTACGCATCGCTGCGCGAGTGCGAGGTCGTTGCCATCGCGGAGCTGCGCGAGACTCTCGGAGCGAAGGTCGCCGCCCGGTATGGAGTTCCCCGTGTCTATCGCACCCATGATGCGATGCTGTCGAAGGAGCAACTCGACGGCATTGTTGCCTCGCAGATGTTCACGCGGCACGGACAACTCGTCCCCGCTCTGGTGAGTGCGGGAATACCTGTCTTCATCGAGAAGCCGCTGGCTTCGTCAGTCGAGGTCGGCGAGGAGATCCTGAATGCTGTCAAGAAATCCGGGACGTGGCTGATGGTAGGCTACCACAAACGCAGCGACCCGGCGACGCAGTATGCCAAGTCCGAGATTGACCGGGTTAAGGGAACGGGGGAGCTGGGGCGACTGAAGTACATCCGTCTCACGATGCCCTCCGGGGACTGGATCGCCGGAGGGTTTGACGACCTCATTACCAGCGACGAGCCAATGCCGGTGCTGGCAACAGACCCCCGACCTCCGGATATGAACGAGGAGACCTTCAACCGGTATGTCGGCTTCGTCAACTACTACATTCACCAGGTGAACCTGATGCGCCACTTGCTGGGTGAGTCTTACCGCGTCACGCACGCGGATGCTTCCGGAGCGCTCCTCGTGGGAGAAAGCAACAGCGGAGTGGCTTGCTCCATCGAGATGTCCCCCTATCGCACGACGGTGGACTGGCAGGAATCCGCTCTGGTGTGCTTCGAGCGAGGCTACGTGAAGATCGACCTCCCCGCGCCACTGGCCACTAACCGACCCGGACGCGTCGATATTCTTCGCGACCCCGGAGACGGCCAGACACCTGAAAGCATTGTCCCGCAAATCCCGTGGGTTCACGCGATGCGCCAGCAGGCGGCCAATTTCCTCGCGGCGGTCCGCGGCGAGCAGAAGCCGCCGTGCGGAGCCGCGGAGGCGCTGGAGGACCTCCGCGTAGCGCGAGACTATCTGCGTCTTTCCACTCCATAACACGGCCGTCACTCGCCCCGGGACGAAGGCCGTTCAGTGTCCCGCGCCCTGCCGTATGGAACTGGCAACTCTCGAAGATTGGCTGGTGGCATCTATGATTGAGAACACGTTCTGCCACATCCCCGGTATTGGTGAGAAAACTGAGGAGCGGCTGTGGGATGCAGGCTTGCTTACATGGCCGGAAATGCCAACGCTCATCGACCGCTGCCCAGTGTCACGATCGCAACGTTTGCGCCTGATGCAGAATTCCGAGGAATCGCGACTGCGTTTACTCACTCGAAATACGCAATATTTTGCTCACCGGTTGCCACCGCGTCTGCACTGGAGGCTATTCCGGGAGTTCCGCGAGTCCGTGGCCTATGTGGACATCGAGACGACAGGACTTGGCGAGGATGATGACTACATCACCACGATTGCTCTCTACGATGGCAACAGGATTCGACACTATGTCCACGACCAGAATCTCCTCGAATTCCGAGAAGACATCAATGAGTATAAGCTGTTGGTGACGTACAATGGAAAGTGCTTCGACATTCCCTTCCTGCAGCGCCACCTCGGCATTCCTATGAATATCCCTCACATTGACCTGCGGTTTGTTCTGCGAAGTCTCGGGTATCGAGGTGGACTGAAATCGTGTGAGAAGCAGTTTGGGCTGCACCGGGGGGAGTTGGACGGCGTCGATGGTTACTTTGCTGTTCTGCTGTGGCAAGATTACCTGCGTCACGACGACGAACGAGCGCTGGAGACGCTGCTTGCATACAACATCGAGGACGTATTGAGCCTCGAAACGCTGATGGTTGGCGCCTACAACCTCAACCTAAGAGGGACCCCCTTCGCTGACTGCAATCGCATCGCGGTCGGGCCGCAGCCGGAATCGCCCTTGGCTGCCGACGTTGGAACGATCGACCGAGTGATGGGAGACTGGATGGCGTGGAGGACGGCGTGAAATTTACTGAACCCGCTGTGCGGTTCCTCCGTCTATGGTGTTAGCTTTAGAATCCGGAATAAGATAGTTCCCGCTTTACAGAGGAGGCCCAGGAATGACCATGACCCCCCCCATTCGTTATTTGCCGTTGTTCGCTATTGGACTCACTTGCTGGCTGCAGCTCTCCGTCTCTGCTGAAGGACCATCACCCACCGTACCGTTGCTGCAACCCGGGAACGATCTGTTGCAGATATCGGGAGAACCTGTCCCGGTATTGGGCCGCGGGGGTGTGCAGGCGACACTCATTGTGACCTCGATATACTGCGTCGCTCAAGGCTACCGCACGGTAGGCAGCGTCAGCGCATCGCATCCACAACTGCAACAGCTTCTGGGAAAGGGTTGGATGCTGCGCAGCCGGGGAGACCGGAACGCAATGATAGTTCCAGGCCGGGATGCCGCGGAACTCCGCTTCTCGTTTCCGAAGGAAGCCGCCGGAATTGTTATTGGTTTTCGTGGCGCTCAAGAAGTCGCCGAGAGACCGGTGACGGTCACCTTGAACGGAAGCCGGACAACCTTTATGCCCATATCGGGGTTCCATGAAGTCTGTCTGCGTGTTCACCGTACGGGGGCCGGAACGCAGTTCGCGGGGAGCGAACCTATCTACAACTACTGGCACGCCCCCCCAGGGCGTGGGGATGAGGGCGTTCTCAGGGAAATTGATTTGTCTCCCGAAAATGAGCCGCTGACCAGTGGGCAGTATGTGTTGCACGTTCGGTACTCGATGGAGCCGAAGGAGCGATTCAAGTCAGACGCGATTGCCCAGGTGGTAGGGATGGATCTATCCGCCTACGATGGGTACGTATTTGCCGTCAAGGCGGCTGATACGACGATTGCCCACTGCCAGATCAAGACGGCGGATAACTTCTCGTGGCGCGGAGGAGGGGGACGCGTGGACGCAACCAAATGGACCGAAATTGCCGCGCCATTTGAGGGCCACACAAACCCCAACAATGCAGGCGACGGTGTTCTGAAGCTGGCCGATGTCGCGCGAATCCACATCAACGTTGTGTCGCGACGACGGCAGAAGAACCTGGAAGAAGGGGAGTTCTGGGTATGCCCGCCGAGGTTCTACTCGGGAGACGTTCCTGCCAATGCTGTGTTGGCGCAGACACGCTCCGTTGTCACCGATTACTGTGACCTGGTGTCCATTTCCCCCGAGCGCCGTAAGGCGCAATATTTTGATGGCATCTCCATCCAGTCGGTGAGCCGGAATGGCGACATGATTTGGATTGGAACCAACCAGGGGGTCATTCGAGTGATGCGGCGTCAGCCCGGACTCCCGATGGGACAGTGGACGCGTCAAGACGGCTTGATTGATGACGATGTGCAGGCAGTGTGCGCCGACGGAAATGACGTGTGGGTCGGGACAGTATGCGGTCTCAGTCGCTTCGATGGAAAGAAGTTCACCAACTACTCCACTGAGGAAGGTTTACTCCCGGGCCCCGTGATGGCCATTGCCGCCTCGCCTGAAGACGTGTGGCTCGGAATGACGCGAGGGATTGGGCACATTAGCAAGGGCAGCAACAAGGTCTCAGCCTACAAACGCAAAGGCGGTTGGGCGCCCGAATCGACAGGAGGCCAGGGAGTGCCCGTGGAGGAGGGGCGCGCCGTCTACGCCGACAGCATTGCCATCGCTGCGGATGGCACGGTCTGGCATGGCGCGGCGGGAGTGGATCATACCGATCCCCGTGGGAAGGGAATCAGTCACTTCTTTGGCACCACAAGCCGAACGATCGGGCTGTACCCCACCGGGGACTATGTGTGGATGGTATCGTCACGAAGCGTGGAGTGCATACGGAAGGGAAGCGAAGAACCGGTCGTGCAGTACCCGGTTTCCCGCAGAATGGGCCCACAAACGTATGCCTCCAACTGCCGCATCGTGGCCTCAACGCCGGAGAAGGACAAAATTTGGCTGGGATATAACGATGGAGTTGGATGGCTGGACCTCGAGCGCAAAACGCTTTTCTGGTCCCCCTTCTTCTCCGTGGCCTTGGGCAGCTTGGTCCCGCAGTGTTTGCTGGCCGACGATGAGTACCTATGGGTGGGAACTGACAATGGGCTCTTTGTCTTCGACAAGAAAGATGCCGGAAAGACCTGGGACAAACTGGACTACAACTCCCCGGCGGACATCTACGCGGCGGGTATTCAACTGGACGATGTGGATAACTACGACACATACGCGGAGGGTCAACGCATCTTCGTTGACGCGGAAGATGGGGCAGGAGAAATTCCCGGATCGCTCTGTATGGAATTCTCATTGGGCAAGGACCCCGGCAGCGCGTGCTCGCTGGAGCAGTTCTTCGGTCTGGACCTCAAGGGATTCACTGGACTTACCTTTTACGCAAAGACAGAGGGCATGCCGCGTAAATTCAGCTTGGAGCTGGTGCAGGTGGACAACCCACTGCACCCCAATCGAAGAGACGTATTTCAGACAGTGATCGAGGTGCCCACAAATTGGCAGCGGTTCGTCATTCCGTTTTCGACGCTCAAAGATGTGACTCCAGGGCAGGGGATCAAGGGCAGCACGTCATTCGCGGGGGCCTTAGCGCTCCGTCGGAGCGTCGGATCGCAGCAATGCCCCAACGATAGCGGGAAGGTGTGGCTCGATTCCCTGCAGTGGCTGAAGCCCGGCCAGCAACTTGCTCGGGATGCGGCGCAACCTGCCGTTGTTGCATCCGTTCAGTAGTATCAACAAATCATGCATTGCCATGTAGGTGTGTGCTTTGCCCTGCGTATGTAGTGACATCAGTCGACGCGAATTCCTCTGCAAAACCTCCGCAGGTATTGCCGTGTGTGCCGTTTCTCCTTTCCTCCCCGAACTGGCGCACGCACAGCCGGCATTCCCTGAACCAACCCACAAGGCCCGTTACTGGGAGCCGCTGGGCAACAACATTGTCCGCTGCAAGCTTGAGCCCCGTGCCTGTGAGATTGGCGAAGGAGAACGCGGCGCTTGCGGCGTGAGAGAAAATGTCGGTGGTGTCTACTACAGCACGGTCTACGCGCTCCCCTGTTCCGTCTACGTCGGCGCTATCGAGGAGAATTTCCTTCACGTTCTGCCCGGCACGAAGGCTCTGCAGGTGGGCACTGCTGGCTGCAATCTGCATTGCAAGTTCTGCAATACCTGGCAGATCTCTCAGACGCGCCCCGAACAGGCTCCCTTCGAGAGCCTGTCACCGGAACAACTCGTGGAGAGGGCAATCAAGGAAGGCTGCAAGTCTATTTGCTTCACGTATAACGATCCGGTCGTTTGCTTCGAGTATGTGGTCGATACCGCGCGGGTGGCGCACACTCGGGGGATCAAGGCCATTTGCCACACAGCCGGCTACATTAACGACGAACCCCTGAAAGAGCTGTGTAGCGTGATGGACAGCATTGCCGTGGACCTGAAAAGCGTGTCGCGCGAGGTCTACACACAGCTTTGCGGTGTGAATGCAGACCGCGTTTTTGCGGCGGCCTATCTCGTGAAGAAGAGCCCGGCCGCATTGGAGATTGTGTCCCCCATGCTTCCGGGCTATAATGACTCCGTTCAGTTTGGGCGTGTGATGGGTGGGTGGATTGCCAAGAACCTCGGGGTTGACGTTCCGTGGCAGCTCTACCGGTTCTACCCAGCCTATCAGATGGAACAAGTGCCCGTTACGAATATCACGGCAATGCAGGAAGTGTGCAAAGCAGCCCAGGATATAGGGCTGCAGCATGTCTACCTGTGTAACTTGGCCCGTCCTGGAGATACGTCTGTGCATTGCGGCAAGTGCAATGCCAAAGTTGTGGATCGGCAGGGAGATCGATGCTCCATCGTCGGCCTGACCAATGGAAAATGCGGCAAGTGCGGGTACGAGTTCACAGGCGTGTGGGAGTGAGAAAATATGCGAATAGGCGAATAGGCGAATAGGCGAATAGGCGAATTGGCGAATAGGCGAATAGGCGAATAGGCGAATTGGCGAATAGGCGAATAGGCGAATTGGCGAATAGGCGAATTGGCGAATTGGCGAATAGGCGAATAGGCGAATTGGCGAATAGGCGAATTGGCGAATAGGCGAATAGGCGAATAGGC
>MNXM01000303.1 GCA_001872605.1 Armatimonadetes bacterium CG2_30_59_28
CAGGGGAGACGGTGGGGGCCTCCCCTTACCCAGACAGCCCCTGCTGTCGGTAAGCTGAGCGAGCGGGGGCTCGCAGGGAACAGGTGGAACCGTCACATTACCCCTGTAGCACGGGCTACAGGGCTGACGATCACGGCGGACTCACAGAGTCCGCATCATGCGCCATCACAAATCTGACTTACACCCGAGTGCTACCTACCGCGATCGATCCACAGCAGCCGCGATCTCGGGGAGTCTCGACATGAGCTTCTGAAAATTCTTCGGCGTCAGAGATTGCGGCCCATCACTCAAGGCCACCCTCGGGTTATGGTGGACTTCGACCATGAGACCGTCCGCTCCCGCGGCAACACAGGCGAATGATAGAGGTTCCACGAGCCACCAGTGTCCCCCGCCATGGCTTGGGTCCGCAAAAACCGGCAGGTGGCTGAGGCGCTTGATGACCGGAATCGCGCTAACATCCAGCGTGTTGCGGGTGGCCGTCTCAAATGTTCGTATCCCTCGCTCACATAAAACGATGTTACGATTGCCTTCGGATATGACATACTCCGCCGCCATCAGTAGGTCCTCGACGGTTGCGCTCATGCCGCGCTTGAGGAAGACTGGCTTATTGGCCCGGCCCAACTCCTCCAGGAGAGTAAAATTCTGCATATTCCTGGCTCCCACCTGAAACAAGTCTACGTATTGGTCCGCCATTTCCACGTGCCGTGCGTCCATGACCTCCGCGACGACCGGCATCCCGGTTTCCTGCTTCGCCTCTGCAAGAATTCTCAGTCCTTCCTCCTTCAGTCCCTTGAAGCTGTATGGAGAAGTTCGAGGTTTGAACGCCCCACCACGGAGTATGTCTGCCCCTGCATCCTTCACCGCGCGCGCCGTGGTCATGAACTGCTCGCGCGATTCCACGGAGCACGGACCCGCAATGCAGACAATGCGGGGTCCCCCGATCGTCAGACCGTTTACCTGGATCGTGGTCTTCTCCTGCTGCACCTCCCGCCCCGCAAACTTGTAGGGTTGCAGAATGGGTAAGACTCGCTCCACGCCGTCGAAGTGCTCGAAATGCTCCAAGTGGTCGCGAGTGTTGTCACCGATGACGCCGACAACGGTTCGCTCCACTCCGTAAATCGGGTGCGACCTGAACCCCAGGCGGTCGATCTCCTCGATCACCGCGTCAATCTCCACCCGGGGAGATCCCTGCTGCATAATGACGATCATGGCGATGTTCCCTCTCTGTCAGTTTTCTCGATCACACCAGGCGGAAGTCAACTTCGAAGGCTCTCCCCCACGGAAGAGCTGCCGACCACTTGCTCCGTGCAACCTCCGGATCGCCGGCAAAGTGACCGCGCTGGAGCGCAGTGACGTAGGGTTCCAGACGCTCGCATACAAAATCTTCAGCGCCTTGAGCCTGCGTGCCGAAGTCGAAAATCGATGCGCCCCGTGCCGGCGCCCAGTCCATCTCGAGTTCGCGCCGGACAATCGACTGGTACGCCCAGTCGTCTGCAAACCGTTCAAAGAGGAACCGGTAGTGATTCGCGTCCATTTGCGCTCCGGATTCTCCCGACGAAACCGCACTCCACCGAATGAGACTGTGCGCCATCACTGTGCCAAGGGTGTTCCCTGCGGTATTCCAGCCGGCGTAGCTCAACAGAGAGGACACCGGCGCGCCATCCAACAGCAACTGCACGAGCTCCGCGTCCCCACCGTTTGGGAACGCTACATCCGCAACGGCAACGCCAGAGTTATTCTCGATGGCTTGCGCGATGTCTGCCACGAACGGCAGCAACCGGGTTCTCCGCTCGCGCTGTGTCCCCTCATCGGCCGCGTCCTGGCGCAGCATCGGCTCAGGCGCGTTCACATACAGGAGAATATCGGCGTCATCCCTGCCAACAAATTCGACTCCCAGGCAACGAGCTCTCTCAGCGATGGATGCCCCGATGGGTCTATCCTCAAACGGGGGGACGCGACTTTCTGCCTCAGGCTGCGAGTAGATAGTGCAGAAGGTGGGCGCCAGTCCCTTGTCCCTCAATGCGGTTCTGGCAAGCAGCAGACATGCGACGTCGTCCGCTCCAGGATAGATAAACACGCGGTCGCGCAGGTCGTTCTTCTCCACCAGCCCCGAGAGTGCCCGCTGCTCCTCCCTGTGAAACCCGAACGGAGCCGCGTCTTCCTGACAGAGAGTCAAGGTCGCAAAGTGCCCGCGATTGGTCGCAGCGACACTGCGCCGATTGATTGCGTGGTTACGCTTCCTCGCCAGCAGGTAGTCTTCGAGTACCGCTTTCGGGATCTCCGCGCGCGCCTTTTCTGCGGCCGCGTGACGCGCATCATCGCCTGTCACTCGTGCCTCGTCGAAAAGCTGGGCATAGCGGATGATATTCTCATAGTGTTGCGCCAGCGAGTCGGAATCCACCGTAATGGAGAGCCGCATAATGACATTGAAGGCCGCCACGCCGCGGACGAACGCGCCGGACAGCAGCGCCGCCATGCAATCCAGCCGCGCCTCCGACTCTCTCAGGGGCAATGCGGGCCTGCGTGATGGCACCAGTCCACCGTAGCAGACCATGTCCGCGGAGACGATCCCCGCGAGCATCTGTGGCCCGTCTTCTCCGAGAGCAACGGATGTCCAGTGCAGCAACTGCTCCCAGTGTGCTGACTTGTGCAGGTTCCCGAGAATCTCAATAGGAGGGGAAACAATGTCGTAGCGAGCCATCGCGCCCAACTGTATTGGGAAGCGCGCGTTGCACGGACGACTGTCAAGGGGAATCAGCAGTACTTTCGGAGCAAGCATAACGGTGGTATTATAGCACTGCTGTTGCCAAACTGATCCAACGCCGGACCCGAGGTCAGCGGCCACGGCGGAAGCACGTTATTTCACCACACGGGGAGACCGCATTGATCATCGAAAATCGAGCCTATGCGCGCGTTGGTCTGATCGGCAATCCATCGGATGGGTACTACGGGAAGACAATTTCCGCCTGCATCCGCAACTTCTCGGCAAAGGTAGTCCTGTGGGAGAGTCCAACCCTTGAGATCATTCCCAACCTAAAGCACGATCCCACGCATTTCCACAGTCTTGAACAGTTGGTCTCCACTGCAAGACGAGACGGGTACTACGGCGGACTGCGGCTGCTTCTTGCCGCCTGCAAGCGCTTCAAGGACTACTGCGATGAACGCGGCGTCGCGCTGCCGGATAGGAACTTCACCGTAACCTACGACACCAACATCCCCCGCCAAGTGGGATTGGGTGGCTCCAGCGCGATCATTGTCGCGTTGTTTCGATGTCTCATGGAATTCTTTGAGGTGCGTGAAGATTTCATCGGGAACCCGTTTCTACCGAACCTCGTGCTGAGCGTGGAGAGAGACGAATTGGATATCACCGCCGGGCTCCAGGATCGAGTGATCCAAGTTTATGGGGGAACGGTCTACATGGACTTCAACCAACAGCTCATGGAACGCGACGGACACGGCGACTACCAGCGAATCGACTCGGCGCTTCTCCCGCCCCTGTTCCTGGCGTACGCCCTCCCCGTGGCGCATCCACAGCTCCCCACCGAGTCCGGCAAGGTCCACGGCGCCCTGCGTTACCGCTACGAACGCGGTGAACCGGAGGTGCTCAAGGCCATGGAACGCTGGGCAATGCTGGCGGATAAAGCGAAGCGCGCGCTCGAAGAGCCAAACCACGAGAAGCTCGGAGAACTCATGAACGCCAATTTCGACCTCCGGCGGAAGGTTCTCGGAGATGCGACCATCGGGAGCGACAACCTGCGAATGATCCAGATCGCGCGCGACCTTGGGCATCCCGTGAAGTTCTCCGGCTCGGGAGGAGCCGTCGTCGGCATGTATGGGAACGAAGAGGAACGGCAGTGTCTGCGTGACGCCTACAAGGCCGAGGGCTTCAGGTTCTGCAAGGTGAAGGTGGACCGCGACGGTCGACTACGCGGACCACGGTCAGGGTGACTACTATTTCCTCATCCGTGCCTTCAATCCGGCGGAGCCGTTCGGGGAGGGGACAACCCTCGTCAATATCATCCCGCCCGATGGCGTTCTTACCGTCAACCCTTCCACGGTGCCGCCGGACGGACAATCCACCGCCGCGGTCACCTTGAATACTTCTTATGAGGGCGCGCCGCTGCCCGGACTGGAGGTGACCTTCGAGATCGTGAAGATCCTCGATGCTCGGGGTCAGACCGTGTACGACGTGGATACGGGCCTCGACCTGCGCGGCAACAACAACTACGGCAGCCTGTCACCCGAGCAGGCCACCACCGATGCCGCGGGCAACGCCACAGCCACCTACACCGCCGGAAGAGAACAACGGTTACAGTAACGTAAGTCATTCCCTTCGGTCGTGTCCTTCTCAAGCATGAATATCCGCGTAGACCACATGCTGCTACATGACGCCCGCGATGGAAAGGGTTCTACCGAAGTAGTTGAGCAATGAGGCGGGTTCTCAAGCCTTCACGGTCGCGCGCACCGGCTTTCCATCCTCTCCGCCGAATGCATCACAAGAGTCCCATCTTCTCCTGCCGGAAGATTCGCGCGTCCATTAGCCGCGGGCCCAAGATTGTGGGGCGGAACCCGATCTGGCTGAGGACATCCCTGTCAACGTCGATACCAGGGGCGACCTCGATGAGAGCAATCCCCTCCCCAAGCAGCTCGAAGACCGCTCTTTCCGTGACGTAAAGCACTCGCTGGACCCGCTTTGCAGATTCCGCGCCGCTGAAGGTGATGTGCTCCACTTCGGACACGAACTTGTGGTGTTTGCCTTCTTGAACAATTCTCACCTGGTTCTCTTCGACCGCAATCTCCAAGCCTCCCGCCGTCAACGAGCCACAGAAAACGACGACCTTCGCGTTCTGGCTGATGTTGATGAATCCCCCTGCTCCGGCAATGCGCGGCCCGAATCGGCTGACGTTGACATTGCCTCGTTCATCGACCTGTGCCATGCCGAGGAAAGCAATGTCGAGACCGCCACCGTCGTAGAAATCGAACTGCGCCGGTTGATCCACGATCGCCTCCGGGTTGGCCGACGCGCCAAAACTCAACCCGCCTGCTGGAATACCGCCGATGGGACCGGACTCTACCGTCAGGTTCAACTGGTCGCTGATTCCCTCCTCGGATGCGACTTGGGCAATGCCTTCCGGCATCCCGATCCCCAAGTTCACCACCGATGGTCCCTGCACCTCAAGGAGCGCGCGACGCGCAATGATCTTCCGTTCATCGAAAGGCATGGGGGGAAGGTCCGAAAGGGCAACGCGCTTTTCGCCGGAGTATGCGGGATTGTAGTATTCGGCAAATGTCTGCGGATGGTTCTCGGCCGCCGCGATGACAAGGTAGTCAACGAGAATGCCGGGCACGCGAACATCACGCGGGTTGGCAGCGAGACCATCAAGGATGGATTGAACTTGGGCAACGACGTTCCCGCCGCAGTTGCGCGCCGCCTGCGCAGCGGCGAGCGTCTCCAACACCAGCGCCTCCCGCTCGAGCGTGAGGTTCCCTCGAACGTCGGCGGTTGTTCCGCGAATGAAACTCCAGTCGATCTTCATCGCCTTGTACCAGAGCCACTCGCGACCTCCAAGTTGCACCACCTCGATCAGGTCGTCTTGAGCCTTCTCGTTGAGCTTGCCCCCGGAGATTCTCGGATCAACAAAGGTGCCGATGCCCACATGCGTGATGGTCCCCGGTTTCCCGGCCGCGATGTCGCGGTACAGGTGGGTGATGACGCCCTGAGGGAAGCAGTAGGCCTCGATCTTGTTCTCAACGGCGAGGTGCCCCATCTTGGGGGCGAGGTTCCAATGACCGCCAATAACTCTCTTGACGAGGGCTTCGTGCGCCAGATGGTTGATGCCGCGGTCTTTCCCGTCGCCCTGCCCGGCCGCGTAGATGATGGTGAGATCCCGAGGCGCGCCGGTCTCCAGGAACCGCTGTTCCAAGGTCAGTGTCAGCTCTTCGGGATGGCCACAGCCCACGAAACCAGAACACAGGATCGTGTCCCCATTCTCGATAAGATCGATTACTTTACGAGCCGAGGTTCGGCGCAAATGAGCGCCCCCTTCCTACGTTGTTGACTGACGGAATTTTATTCCAGCAAGGAGACATTGTCAAAGAAAAAGGGAGACTGCCTCGATAGAAGCAATCTCCCCGGCGGTTCCTACGCCGCATCCAGCGGCGCGCGCTACTTCACAGCGGCTCGCACCTTCTCCAACTGCCCGGCGGAGCCGAGCAACTCATTGCGGCTGGCGATAAACTTGGTGTATTCGTTGATGAAAATCTCTCCCGGCTTGCGGAAGTCGAAGCCGTCGGGATGATCACGGAAGAACTCGCGGTGCACGCGAGTCCAGACCAGCCGGCCGTCGGTATCGATGTTGATCTTGCAGACGCCCTTCTTGGCCGCGGGAAGATATTCCTTGACATTCACTCCCGATGCGCCCTTCATTTCGCCCCCGGCGGCATTGATGCGTTCCACTTCATCCTGTGGAACGGAGCTGGAGCCGTGCATGACCAGCGGGAAGCAGGGGAGGAGTTTCTGAATCCTCTCGATGACATCAAAATGGAGGCCCTGGCTGCCCGAGAATTTGAACGCGCCGTGACTGGTACCAATCGCACAGGCCAGACTGTCGCAGCCCGTCCTTTCGACGAATTCCTTCGCCTGCGCAGGATCGGTCAGCTTGGCGTTCTTCTCATCGACCTTGATGTCTTCTTCGACGCCTCCCAGTTGCCCCAGTTCGGCCTCAACGCTGATGCCCTTCGCGTGGGCGCGCTCCACAACACGCTTTGTAGCGGCGATGTTCCCATCGAACGACTCGTGAGAGGCATCAATCATTACGCTGCTGTAGAAACCGGAATCGATGCAATCGTAGCACGCTTCCTCGTCCCCATGGTCAAGGTGCACCGCAAAAATGTTATCGGGGAAGACCTCCGCGGCCGACCGGATAAGCCCCTCGAGTATCTGCTTGTCGGTGTACTTGCGGGCGCCCTTGCTGATCTGAATGATGAACGGCGCTTGGGACTCCGCACAGCCGCGGAAAAGCCCCACCGTCTGTTCTGCGTTGTTGATGTTGTAGGCGCCGACGGCGAACTCGCCGTAAGCCACCTCAAACAACTGCTTGGTTGTAACGATCATCCTGTTCTCTCCTCCTTGTGTATGGTCCAATGTCTATAAGCTCGGGGGGGGTTCCGCTCTCTCACGTTCGCGCCCCGACTGGTTGTCCTGAGCGAACCCACAGCGATAAGCACACCGGTGGGAATCTGCATTTTAGTTGCCACGAATTATCCACTCACCGCGTCCGACAGGAACTTCGACCGGAACGCAGCGATGCGATACAGGCACTTTTCCCGCCCCAGCACTTCCATCAACTCAAACAACCCCGGCCCCACTCCTTGCCCTGTGACGGCTGCGCGCGTGGGGTGAATCAACTTTCCAGCGGAGATACCCAGCTCTTCGGCGAGGGACCGTACTGCCTGCTCGATGCTCTCCTTCGTGAACTCTCTCAGCCCCTCGAGCCGCGTGGACAACGCCTCGAGACGCTGACCGACGTCGCTGTCTTTCACTGCTTTGCTGACGGCCTTTTCATCGTAATCCAGCGATTCACAGAAGAAATAAGCAGTCATGCTCGGAACGTCCGAGAGATACCGAATTCTCTCCTGCACCAGCGCAAGCACGTTACGGACATGCCGCCGGTGGCTGTCTGACAATACTTTTCCTACAAGTCCTGACTGCCGCAGATATGGCAATGCAAGCTCGACCAGCTTCTCGAGGGGGGTAGACCGGAGGTAATGTCCATTCATCCACTCCAGCTTTTCGAGATCAAACACGGCTCCTGACTTGTTGACACTCGCAATGTCGAACCGCTCAATCAGCTCTTCTCGTGAGAGAATCTCTTCAGCATCCTGTTCTCCGCGGGACCACCCCAGCAGTGCCAGGAAGTTAAGCATGGCTTCCGGGAGAATCCCGTTGTCGCGGAATTCTGATAAGGCCGTGGAGCCATGGCGCTTGGAGAGTTTGCTACGATCTTTCCCGAGGAGCAGCGGTAAGTGGGCAAACTGGGGAATTGGCAACCCCATGGACTCGTACAAAAGTAATTGCCGCGGCGTGTTGGATATGCCGTCTTCCCCGCGAATGACGTGACTGATACGCATCATCGCATCATCAACGACCGCGGCGAAGTTGTAAGTGGGGAAACCGTCGGATTTCAATATGACAAAGTCGTCGAGCAGGCTGTTGTCAAAAGTCACCTCACCGCGGATCATATCGGTGAACCGGGTCTGTCCGCCGGATGGCATCCTGAAACGAACCGCCGATTTCCTGCCCTGCTGCTCAAGCGCACTGCGTTCCGGTTCCGCCAGGTCTTTACACTTGCCGTCATATTTAGTTTCCTTGCCCGCCGCGCGCAGCGCTTCTCGCCGAACTTCGAGTTCCTCCGACGTGCAGTAACAGTGATACGCCTTCTCTTCGGTCAACAGCTTCGAGACGAATTCCCGGTAGAGGGGCAGTCGCTCGGACTGTAGGTATGGTCCCAGTTCGCCCCCCCGACCGGGGCCTTCGTCCCAACCCAGTCCCAGCCAACGCAAACCATCGTAAATCGACTGCAGGGATTCGGGGGTGGACCGGACGAGGTCGGTGTCCTCGATTCGCAGAACAAAAGCGCCTGCGTGATGGCGCGCAAACAGATAGTTAAACAGCGCTGTTCGCGCGCTGCCAACATGAAAAGGCCCCGTCGGTGACGGGGCCATCCGAACTCTGATTTCTCTGTCCATGGGGACACCTTACACGGAGGTAGGAGACAGCGCGAGCAAACAGGGTTCTCAGTACATGTCATCTTCCACAATGTACCGACGCTTTCTTCCGTTGAACCCCTGCTCGACCTTGGACTCATCGAATAGGAAGAAAGTTTTGGAGGCGCCGACAACCAGGCGGAAACAATGGTAGCCGCTAAGGATGGACGCGATCAGTCGTTTGCAGGTTCGACGGACGATGTTGACCTCGGCCCAGAGGGTGATAAACTCCATCCCCCCTTCGTGTTGAGCCATGAGCTGACATATAATGTCAAACACGGACATCGGCTTGGAGGCAGCCTCATCCGCCATCGCCGTCAATTCATCAACGCGTTCCGGCGAGACGGATAACAATTCGTCCTTCTCGCCTGTGCTGATAGAGAATCGGCCGGGATCGTCGGTGGGACGGAGACAAAGCACACTTCCACACGGTTCAAGAAGCTCCTGGTAGACTTTTCCCAACCCGGTGATAAGTCCCGTTTCCTCACTGATCCACACAGGGATATCGCCAAGCTCTTCGCTGACAAACTTGGCGAACATGAGTCCGGTTTCCACGCCAAAGAACTCGTCGTCCAACTCCCGGTACTTCATGGTTCCGGACAGATAGTGGCGGTGGGAAACGGGGTAAATGATTTGCTCCCTTGACTTACGAGTCTTGGGAACGCGGGCCACGTCGAATTCCTCGCCCGATTCCTCCCACTCCGCGGCAGCAACCGCCTTGGCAAGGTCTCCATCCAGTCCGCCGTCCTCCAGAAGGATGTCGATGTCCTCCCCGGCCTCGTTCTGCACGGAGACGCGCTCGATCTGGAGTATGTCGGGTCCATCGTGAACTTCCTCCGGGATGAGAGCGGATGGGCAATACTGGTGCGCCCCGACGTTCTCATAGTTCTCATCCTTTTCGAGGGATACGGAAAGAGCCTGGAGCGTGGCGGCAAATTCGTCATCTCCTGCTGAAAGATCAAACACGTAACTAAGGAGTTGGGACAGCGAAGCGGGGTGCCCGATCTCTTCGATGTATTCCGACACTTGCTCGATGTCTTCCGCATCCAGGCTGACAACCTGAGACTTGGCGACTTTCTTCTTCAAAAGAGCAGCGATGTCAACGGTGACATCCTTCATGGCGCCCTTCTCCGCGCCCGCCGCCGCTTCTGCAATTTCCGCTTTGAGTTCCGCTTTCATTCCAGAGGTCAGCACATGACCTGTCGAGAGGGTATGAAGACGTTCGTCGTCATAGATCGCGCACCACACGGCCACTGGATCGAAGTGGCGGCCCTGCTCCTTCCAGATCAGGAACGAGATGATGCGGTGGTGGACTGGCCGGTCGACCCCCTCAATGATCTTGACCACCCAATCTGCTGGCTTCCCGCTCCCTGTGAACCGGCGCGCGCCCAGAGCAGCGCGGATCTCCTCAAATTCCGGGTCCTTGTCCAGGAAGTTCTCGATGAGAATATCGTGCTCGTTTTGAGTGGCAACTTCGAGCAGCCATCGGTCAAGCACGTAGACTTCCCCGTGGATCTCCACGTATCTCCCGCGCCCCGAAAGAAGCCGGGGGACCATGTGGTAGTAATTCCGCTCGTGCCGTCCCCGCGTAGCGGCGAGTTCTCTTGCGAGGCTCTCGGAATCAAGCGGGCGCCCTACCACCTCCAGCGTTTCTCCGAGAAGTCCCTCAACAGACCGTTGCCTTCCCTCCTGCCTGGAACTGATGTTCCACTTCCGGTTGGAGAAAACGATTCGCGACGACTTAAGCAGCTCCTGCCGGAGGAACTCGCGCGACAGCGTAATTCCATTGGACCCACGCTGGACCAGCTCGGGCGTCCGCAGAGGCTTCCCATCGCGCAACAGCACATCAATCAGTGTGTCCTCCAATAGTACCTTTGCGAACCCTTCTTTTGTTTCCTTCGAGACTGCAAGGCTCAATCGAGCCACCTCCCAGAACATCATAATGGTGACAAGCTCAGACCTGTCTGCCCTCTAAGTCGTACTCATGGGTCTCCGTTATTTCTACATCAATCATGTCGCCGGGCTGGGAGCGACAATTATGAACATACACCGACGCGTCAATATCAGGCGCATCGCCCTCGGTGCGACCGACTCCCAGACGGTACTTTCGCGGAGACTTCCGCTTCGGTGGCTTCCCGTTGCCTCCGTGCGCAGGAACATCCCGCAATTCCTCCAATAACACGCTCAGGCGATGCCCGACCTTGCTGCTGTTCTTCGCCAGCGATATCGACTGCTGCACAGACATCAGCTCGTGGAACCGCCCTTCGGTCACTTCCGCCGGAACCTGGTCCGGGAACTCGAAGCTCAGGGTTCCACGTTCCGGCGAGTATCGGAACGCCGCAAGCCGGTCAAACTTCATTTCTTGAACAAAATCCAGCAGATAGCGGAAGTGGTCTTCCGTCTCCCCTGGAAATCCTACGATGAAGGCGCTCCGAAACACCGCTTGCGGTATGGAGCTGCGGATTCTCGCAATGAGCGCTCTGTAAGACTCCGCTGACCCGGCACGCTTCATCAATCTCAATATATCGGGGTGAGCGTGCTGCAACGGGATGTCAAAGTAATTGCAGATGTGGTGATGCCCGGCCACTGTCTCGATTAACGCATCCGACACATGTGTTGGATAGCAGTACAGCAATCGAATCCAGTCTAACGCTTCGACGTCCGCGAGGCGCGCCAGCAATTCATCCACATTTCGCTTTCGGTACAAATCCATGCCGTATCGGGTGGAGTCCTGCGAAATAAGAACGATCTCGCGTACGTTCTTCTCTGCAAGGTTGCGTGCTTCCTCGACAATCGACTCCATCGATCGACTCCTGAATACGCCGCGAATCTGCGGGATCACGCAGAACGAACACGCCCGATCGCAACCCTCGGCAATTTTCACGTAGGCCGTCCACGGTGGAGTCGCCAACAGCCGAGGGGTCGTACTTTCGTAAACGTAACCGGCCCCGTTCACGGCAACCGATTCAACTCCGCGCATCGCGTCTTCGACAACTTCGGCAATGCGTGGTATGTCGTCCACTCCGACAAATCCATCGACGCCGGGAACGGACTGACGGAGGAGGGACAGATCGCGTGTGGGAAGACAGCCTGTGGCGATGACGGCCTTGCAGTTGGCTTGTTCCTTCAGGCGAAGGACATCGCGAAGAGTGGCGACAGATTCATCGATCGCGTCGCTGAGAAAGGCGCAGGTGTTAACAATGAGAACATCGGCTCGAGTCTCATCAGTGGTTACCTGCCACCCTTTCTCTTTCAGAAAACCGAGCATCACCTCCGAGTCAACCAGGTTCTTGGGACACCCGAGAGAAACGAGGGCGCACGTACGCAAACCAGACATCTATTGCCTCAATCTCTCGAACCGCTGCCGGACTCGTTTCCGCAGACTCAGCGTTCCTCTCACCTTTGATGACCTGTCGTAAACTGCGGAAAGTATACCACCAATCCAGACGCGCGACAACCCCAAGCGACCTGCATACAGAGCCGGGAGGAAACAAAGCAGATTCCCGACGGCCAAAAGGTCTGTGCGTCCTTCAGCGAATGATGCTACCGCACACACGCCGCGTCATGCAGAAAAAATGTGCCCCAGTGTGTTAGAAACACAACTTCTCAGGGTACTACTTGTCAAAGTCAACGTTCAGAACCCAAATCCACAGAGAACAAGGGAGCAAACTGCGATGAAGCCGAGAGATTATTCGTGTCCACCCAGGCGCGGTTTTACACTGATCGAGATGTTGATTGTGATCGCCATCATGGCCATCCTTGCCGCCATTCTGTTCCCCGTCTTCGCGAAGGCGAGGGAGAAAGCGCGACAGGCAGCATGTTCGTCCAACCTGAAGCAAATCGGGTTGGCGGTGATGATGTACATCTCCGACTACGACCAGGTCCTGCCCGATCCCAACCCCTGGTACTACATGGACACCGGCAGTTGCGTCGTTGAGTCGCTCACAGGAAAGTGCTCTGGTCGAGAGAACTCATGGCAGGCAGTCATCCAACCCTACTTGAAGAACAAGCAGATTCTCGTCTGTCCCAGCGCATCCGAGTTTGCGCCGACCGGGAACAATGATGAAACTTGCAACGGGGATACGCCAGCAGCAGGATGTAATGGAACAGGTTACGCTTACAATGGCTCCTACTATGGTGGAGCGCCCAAACTGGATGGTGCTCCGGGGGAAGTCGTCTGCAACGCGAAATGCAGGTCAAACAATTGCCCGCAGGGCGTCGGCGGATATCGGACGATGGACGCTGATGTTGTGAACCCGTCGGAAACCCTCCTCGCCGCTGATTCCCCACCAAACGGTCGTTACGTGATGGGGGATAGGTGGGACACAATTGAGCGTTCGGGATTCTCTACCGGCGCGGGAGCAGACCCCTTCGTGATGGGGAACATCTACTATCCTCAACTGCGACACAACGGGGGCTTCAACGTGCTCTACTGCGACGGACACGTGAAGTGGAACAAGAAGCGTTTGCCGTGGCAGGCATGGACCATCCAGGACGAGTGATACGGCTCACTTCCCCCGTCGGACATTTTGCCGAACAGTTTTCATCGACCCAACGTCTGCACAGGTAGATTCGCGTGAGTCAATCTGACTCTGGGAGGTGGGACATGAAATTCGGCAGAACAAACGGGGGATTCACCCTCATCGAGCTCCTGGTCGTCATTGGCATCATCGCCATTCTGGCAGCCATTCTCTTTCCCGTCTTCGCCCGCGCAAGGGAGAAGGCGCGCACCGCGACCTGCGCGTCCAATGAGAAACAGATGGGAATTGCCATCCTGATGTATGCTCAGGACTACGATGAGCGATTGCCCGACTCCCAGCCGTCTTATTGGACATCAGGCTGCGCGGTGAACTCAACCGCGGTCTGGTCGGCCACGAAGTCCCTCGGCGAGCGCATCGCGGCGCTCGATCTTTCCTGGCAGGGAGTCGTACAGCCCTACGTCCAGTCGAAGCAACTCTTCACCTGTCCATCCCGAGGCGACCTCCCCTGGGCGGATGGTTACACGGGCTACGGCTACAACGGCTCCTACTGGGGTGGCAACAAAACCCCCTGTGGAGGCACTCACGGAACGGCCGACAGCAAGTCGGGGCTGGATAACTACATCTCGCTCGCAGAAATCCCAACTCCCGCCAGCACACTCATGGTAGCGGACTCACCCATCAACGGCGCGCCCGAGGTGGGCGACGGCGACCCTTCCGATGGCGAAGGGATCACCCCTCCCGACCAGCAAGGCCCCAATCACCTCCCGGAAACCCGACACAACCGAGGCTACAACGTGCTGTGGTGCGATGGACACGTGAAGTGGATGAATGTCCTGCAGGATCGACACTGGACCATTGAGGACGATTGAAACTTCGCGCGGTCCTTCCCGACGGTTGCCGCTATCACTGTCGCCGATTTGTCCCTCTTCTACTGCACCGTGTTATACTCGTTGCAGCAGCGCAAATCTCGCGGTGCAATCCCGACTGGAAGGGACGGTAACACACGATGGCTTGGATGCGTCGCCCTGCAACGAGAATCTGCCTGGTCGTCATAACCCTCGCATGCTGCGCGGTTCTGTACGTCCTTCGCATGGCTCTGTACGTTCCCCCCGAAACGTCTCACCCTCCTGAAATATCGTCCAGTGAAGTGACCCGATCGACAACGAACCTTCTTGCTCTCGCCGCACGGTGGCGACTGATAGAGCAGGCTCATCGCTATACAGGCACGACGATGCCGTTTGAGATCACCGTCTTTGAGTCCGATATCAATACCGTTCTCCGCACCAAAGCGCCCGGCCTGGCGGAGAGTTACGTCCCACGCAATCTTCCCCTTGAGAATGCAGTGGTGGACCTTCACACCGATTCCGTAGCGGTGTCAGGACTTACGGAATTTCGCGGACGGCTGATCTGCGTCACTATCACCGGCGTACCAAAGCTGCGCAATTCCCGGTCTGTCGAATTCGATGTGCGCTCCGTAAAGATCGGCAAATGGAACCCACCGGGCTTTGTCGAGCGGGCCATCATCAGCCAAATCCGCCGCGACACCTCTGGCATGACGGCCACCTCCCACGTCCCGCTGAAGGGGATCGTTGTCGAGCCTGGGAAGCTCCGCATTCGAGGGTAACCTCTCGTTCCCGGTTCTGCTTCGGTTGTCGAAACACTCGATGTGTGGTAGCATGTCGCAAGGTCGAAGCACGATTGAGAGGTATGTCAGTGTCCGTGAAGTAAGTGCGCGCCCGTAGCTCAGGGGACAGAGCACTGGCCTCCGGAGCCAGGGGTCGCAGGTTCAAATCCTGCCGGGCGCGCCAAATCCACCTTCAATGGTGGGCAGGGACCCGAATTGCCCCCGTAGCTCAATGGACAGAGCAGGGACCTCCTAAGTCCAAGATCCAAGTTCGATTCCTGGCGGGGGTACCAGTCGTAGTGCATACAAAAAAAGATGGCGCTTACCGCTAACGCCGTGGACCTGGACAACGACCGCAGACACATGCGGGCAGCCCTGCGAGAAGCTGAGGCTGCTCTTGTTGTTGATGAAGTGCCTGTCGGCGCGGTAGCGGTAGCAGGCGACCGTATCATCGCGCGAGGTCATAACCTGCGTGAACAGAAGCAGAACCCAGTTGCACACGCTGAGATGGAAGTGATTACCCGGGCGGCGCACACACTGGGAACGTGGCGACTGAATGACGTCACCCTTTATGTGACGCTGGAGCCCTGCGCCATGTGCGCCGGCGCCATGGTTCAGGCACGTATTGGACGTTGTGTTTTTGGGACGCCGGACCCTAAGGCAGGAGCTGCCGGGAGTGTGATCCCGGTAGAGAGCATCCTGCAGAACTGCCGCCTGAATCACCGGGTAGAGGTTTCCAGCGGCATACTTGAGCAACCTTGCAGGCAAATCCTGCAACAGTTCTTTGGAAAACTGCGAATGGTGTAGGGAGAGGTACCGAAGTGGTCATAACGGGGCCGACTCGAAATCGGTTTGGGGGCGTCAAAGCTCCCACGTGGGTTCGAATCCCACCCTCTCCGCCAATTGATTGCGGATGTCGGATGTTGGCGGGCGATGGCCGACATCTACATCCCCCATCCGCGATCCGACATCCGAAATGCGGAGAGGTGTCCGAGTGGACGATGGAGCGCGCCTGGAGAGCGCGTGGCGGATAACCTTCGCTCGTGGGTTCGAATCCCACCCTCTCCGCCATTCTCTTGGTGAGTCGTGATTGGAGAATCGTGATCGGTCGAAGAGAGTACCACTCACCAGTTACCAGTTTTGATCGTGCTAAGCGGGGAGCTGGCGGTGCCCTGTACCCGAAATCCGCCTACGCGGGGTCGAATACCTGCCTGAGGTCCTGTCCTCTTGGGGTCTGACTCGCGCATGTGGTGTTGACGATTGGGCCCTATGCAACGGAACAATCCGAACCTCGTCAGGTCCGGAAGGAAGCAGCGATAAGGGTTCTCTTCCGTGTGCCGTAGATAACCCGATCTGAGCTAACAGCGCAAGTAACGCCTGGGAAGCTCTATCGAAGGCAGGTTGCACGATCAATTTCTTTTTCATTGAATAGCGTTCGCATCGGACTCAGTGAGTCCGCGTTGAAGAATCGGTTGGCGTACCGTACGTTACTAACGATGGATACTTGAGGAAGATGTCTCTTCTTACGGCACAGAATTCGGATTTCGGCTTGCAGTCATTCTACCGTCGCTACCGTCCCCAGGTTTTCGGGGATGTCGTCGGACAGGAGCACGTGACCCACACGCTGAGCAACGCGCTCAAGTCGGATCCTCCCCGCGTCAACCACGCCTACCTTTTCTGCGGTCCACGCGGAACCGGCAAAACGACCACAGCCCGGCTGGTGGCAAAAGGACTCAACTGCGAACAGGGACCCACCGCAACGCCCTGCTGTAAATGCGACATGTGTCTCCGTATCGCGCGCGGTTCAGCGATGGATGTGCTGGAGATCGACGCGGCCTCCAACACCGGCGTGGACAAGGTGCGGGACGTCATCATTGAGAAGGTGAATTACGCCCCTGCCGAGGGACGCTACCGGGTTTACATCATCGACGAGGTGCATCAGCTTTCCATCCACGCATTCAACGCGCTCCTCAAGACGCTGGAAGAGCCTCCTCCCCACGTCGTTTTCATTCTTGCTACCACCGAGACTCATAAAGTACCTGGCACGATTCTCTCTCGCTGCCAGCGTTTCGACTTCAGACCCATCTCGCCGGAACACATCATCCAACGGTTGAAGACCGTTATCAAGGAGGAGAAGCTCGATGTCGAGCTCACCGCTCTCGGGCGCATTGCACGCGCCGCGGAAGGTTCGGCGAGGGACGCCCTGAGCATTCTCGAACAGGCCGCCGCGTACAGCGAGGGAACCGTCACCGAGATTGAGATTGAGGCAGTGCTGGGGAGCGTCGGACACGAACTGCTTTCCGAAATGACGGATGCACTCATTCGCAAGGACACACGGCAGGCAGTTCTCCTGCTGCATCGCGCTGTGAACCAGGGGAAGGACATTCAGCAGATGTTCCTCGATCTGGGGAGTCACTTGCGGGACCTGCTGATCTTGAGCCTCGGGTGCGATTCGCAGGACATCAATGTGCTCCCCGCCGAGATGGTCAACAAGATGAAGGAGCAGGCTTCGCTCTTCAACAGGAGATCTCTGGCAGACATCATCGATGAGCTCTGTCGCGCCGAACGGGAAATGCGCGCCAACTCACAGCACCGTCTCCTGGCTGAGCTGACGATGTTCAAATGCACTCAGAGTCGGGAACCCGTATCCGTCTCTGAGCCGGCAAGAGACGAACCCAAAGCCGTGTCCATACTTTCCGCAGCAGAGCCGTCCCGAGAGCGACTGTTGACAAAGCGAATACCTTCTGAACCCAAAGTACACGTGGAAGCAGAGGTCGAAGCCTCAGCTCCCGTTGCCAGTGCAACCCCAGGCGTGCTGCCAGCAGGGATTGATGGATTGTGGACACAGGTGCTCGCCGTCGCCCGGAAGCAATCGGTTCGTCTTCACGCCGTGCTGCTGGACGCAACACCAGTAAATCTCAGTGAGAACGCGCTGTCCCTCGAATTTGCCAATCAGTTCCACTACGACCACATTGTTGAGAATACAGCCAACAAGGATACTGTTCGGCAGATCGTTTCAGGGCTGATTGGGAAACCCATTGGCATCAAGTGCAGTTTGGGTAGCCAGACAGCGAAGTCCACACGCTCCGGAGTTACCCGGACCGCGTCTGTGAGCGGTGGTGAACGTACCGGCGGTCAACCGGACGCACCAGACAAGGACGCTGCGGAAAACGGCGTCAGCGCCGCAGACGGCGTCAGCGCCGCAGACGGCGTCAGCGCCGCAATGTCACTCTTCGACGCCAAAGTCGTGAGTGAACGACCCAGCGGTCAATCGAGTTAGCGGAGAGGTTCTATGTTAAGTGGCGCGCTTGGAAATATGGTCATGAACCAGGTCCAGAAGATGCAGGAGGACATTGGGCGCATCGAAAAAGAACTGGACAGAGAGAGAATCGAGGTGTCGTCCGGCGGCGGGATGGTGACAGTCACTATCACCGGTATGGGTGACATTCTGGAGATCAAGCTCGACCCGGCCGTGGTTGACCCGGGCGATGTTCAGATGCTGGAAGACTTGGTGGTTACCGCGGTTCGCGAAGCTCTCCGAAAGGCGCAGGAGGAGCACGACCATCGTCTGAGCGGCGTAATGCCGACGTTACCCCCGGGGCTCAATCTGTCTAGGCTTCTGGGTGGGAGGTAACACTTATTGCTGTACCCGCGTCCCATCGCCCGGTTGTTAGAAGAACTCGAGAAGCTCCCCGGCATCGGCCCCAAATCGGCGCAACGCATCGCCTACCACATTCTTCGAGAGCCGCCGAACTTCGCCGAGAAATTAAGCCAGGCGGTTGTTGATACCCGCGCAAAGATACGGGATTGCAGCCGTTGTTTCAGCCTGAGCGAAGGTGAGCTGTGCCCCATCTGTCAGGATGACCGGCGCGACCGCGCTTCTTTGTGCGTGGTTGCAGAGCCGCGCGACCTCATGGCGGTGGAGAACACTGGAACGTACCGAGGCTGCTACCACGTATTGCAGGGGCACCTCTCCCCTATCGACGGAATTGGGCCAGACGATCTTCGGATCGACCCATTAATCCAGCGCGTACGCGAAGGAGCCATCTCTGAGGTGATTCTGGCAACGAACCCGACGGTTGAGGGGGATGCAACCGCGTTGTATATTGCGGAGTTGCTGAGGCCTTTCCCCGTGCGTGTCACCCAGTTGGCCATGGGACTCCCGGTGGGCGGCGACTTAGACTACGCAGACCAGGTCACCATCGCCCGCGCCTTTGAGGGAAGAAGACTGATGTAGGATGGGAATCCTTTCCCCGACGCTGGCGGGACATCATGCGTCATATCGGGGAACGGATTCCCATCCCCTACTCGTTAAGGTTGAGGAATGGCCCTGCGGAATCCGATGGGACGCTGTCCCGCCCCAACATGCACTTGGCGTAGGATAAAGCTGGAGCTTTATCTCCCGGTGAGACGCGATTGACAAAGCTGAAGCTTTATCCTACGATTGACAAAGCTGAAGCTTTATCCTACGGTAGACAAAGCTGGAGATTTATCCTACGGCAGAAAACGTGGATTCTCAACCTTAACGAGGATACATCCCTATAGACCATCTACGAAGGAGCACCGACATGTCAACCAACAACGGAGAGATCGACAAGTCAACATGGAGAAACAAAGTGGGGCTAGCGGAAATGCTGAAGGGCGGTGTCATCATGGACGTCACTTCCGCGGAGCAGGCGCTCATCGCCGCCGAAGCCGGCGCCGTCGCCGTCATGGCGCTTGAGCGCGTCCCTGCCGACATTCGCAAAGAAGGCGGCGTCGCCCGCATGGCTGACCCGCTTAAGATTCGTGAGATCATGGAAGCTCTCAAAGAGTCCAAGTACGAGATCCCCGTCATGGCGAAGTGCCGCATCGGTCACTTTGCCGAGGCGCAGGTGCTGGAAGCCATGGGCGTCGATTTCGTCGATGAGAGCGAAGTCCTCACCCCTGCCGACGAGCACTTCCATGTCAACAAACATGCCTTCCGCGTTCCTTTCGTCTGCGGTTGTCGCGACCTCGGCGAAGCCCTCCGCCGCATCGGCGAAGGCGCAGCCATGATTCGCACCAAAGGCGAGGCAGGTTCTGGTAACATTGTCGAGGCCGTCCGTCACATGCGCGCGGTCATGGACGGGATGCGTCGTTTGCAGTCGCTTCCCAGAGAAGAGCTGATGGCCGAAGCCAAGAACCTCGGCGCGCCATACGACCTTGTCGTGGAGATCGCCGCAACCGGCAAGCTGCCCGTCCCCAATTTCTCTGCTGGAGGCATCGCCACCCCGGCGGACGCGTCGCTCATGATGCAACTCGGGGCAGAGGCGATCTTCGTCGGGTCGGGCATCTTCAAGTCGGAGGATCCCGGTCCGCGCGCCAAGGCCATCGTGGACGCGACCACCTACTACGACCGGCCGGAAACCGTCGCCAAGCTGTCCGAAGGATTAGGTTCAGCCATGCCCGGACTCGACATTCGCCAGATGGATGAGAAGGAGATGCTGTCCGTCAGGGGATGGTGAGACGGAAAGTTAGCGAGCGGGATAGCAGGACAACGGGATGACCAGATAACGAAATTGGTGGAAGACAGATGTAAGTAAATCATCAAATATATTGTCCCCTCAAAAACCGCAATGCCTGCAAAGATTTGCCTTCATTTCCGTGTTCTCCGTGATCTCTGTGGTGAGAAAATGGGGACAGAATTCATGACGATCTACTTAGTACTACTGGAATTGTATCATAAAGGAACGCGGGACATACGCTGATCTTTCTGCCACCGGCGCAAAGG
>MNXM01000308.1:0-4645 GCA_001872605.1 Armatimonadetes bacterium CG2_30_59_28
GGCCTGGTATGTCAAGGAGCGGCCGACCTTTTCAGATGCCCTGGCCTTGGTCCGACGCCACCTATGGCAGTCCATGACTTTTTGCACGTCCACCTCAAAACACGACGTGCATACATCCTTGCGCATTACGGTAGACCGCCTTACAGAAGGGATGTGCTATGCTTACTGATTGGATAAAGTCCAGCTAAGAGACAGCGGGTGAGCTTGACGTCACTGGTCAGGGCGCCATCGCCACCGCTGTTCTCTCGGGAGGCTTTCGGAACCGCCTCTCGAAGAGCACCCGATAAATGTCCCGAGCGATGGGACCGGCCTCTGAGCCGCCGTGCCCTGCATTCTCAAGAAGCACGGTCACTGCCACCTGTGGCTGCTCGTACGGTGCGTAGCTGACGATCCATGCATGGGGCTTGGCTGAGTGAACGTCCTCCGCCGAACCGGTCTTTGCCGCAATGGCGAGTTGCGGCAGATTCAACACTCTGGCGGTTCCGGCGGTTACGGCCAGCCGCATTCCTTGCTGCACATAGGACAATGACCCGCGCCCCACGCGAACCTGGCGCCCTTCGGGCTCTGCCAGACGCAACGCTTCTCCGTCGGACGCGATGACCTTCTTCAGCAGATGTGGTTGCAGCAGGTATCCTCCGTTGGCGACGGCCGCAGTGACACAAGTCATCTGGATTGGCGTGGTTTCCAGAAACCCCTGCCCAATGGACATATTGATCGTGTCCCCCGGGTACCAGCGTTCCTTGAAGTACTTCCTCTTCCATTCGGGGGAAGGAACCGTACCGGAGACCTCTCCGTGGAGATCAACCCCCGTTGGAGATCCCAGACCGAACTCGAGGGACATCTCGGCCAGACGACGTTGTCCCACCTTCCTCCCTGCCGTGTAGAAGTAGACATCGCAGGACAGCGCCATGGCTGAGTGAATGTCAACAGTTCCATGTCCTGAGCGTTTCCAGCAGCGAAAGGTTCTCCCGAGCTTGTACTTTCCATCGCAGTAGACCGTAGACTTGGCGTCCACCGCACCCGCTTCCAGCGCCGCCGGCAAAGTGATCAATTTGAAAGTGGATCCGGGAGGATATTTGCTGCTGATGGCACGGTTGATGAGCGGTCGACGCGGGTCGTTGACCAACTTCCTCCATGCGGCAGGAGAGACCCTGCCGCTAAAGACGTTGGGGTCAAAATCCGGACTGCTTGCAAGAACAAGTATTTCGCCGTTGCGGACATCCATCGCGATGACGGACCCTCCAGATGCGCGCTTGGCCAACTCCCGCTCAGCGACTGCCTGTGCGCGTGTGTTCAGGGCAAGCATGACGCTGCTGCCCGGAATTCGTGCCTTCTCCCCCAAGTGGCGTGTGGGTCTACCGATGGCGTCGACCTCAATTTGCTCTGCGCCTTTTGCGCCGTGGAGGTATTCGTTGTAAGTGCCTTCTATACCGAACTTTCCAATAAGATCGCCGGCCCGCCATTTGACGGTATCGGCCTTCTCAAGCTCTTCCGGACTGATTTCACCGATGTATCCCAGCGCATGCGCGGCAAAGGCTCCTTGCGAATAGGAGCGAGAGATGTCACTCACAACGTGCACACCGGGTAGCCGCACGCGGTTCTCCTCGATGCGGATGATCGTCGCGATATCAGCATCCGGCTTGATCCTCACAGGATCGAAAGAGCGCGCCGTGCTCCGTTTGAGAATCTCCTCTATTTCCGAGGCCTGCATCCCCAGAAGAGTCGCCAGAAAGTGTATGGTCTCCGATTTCCGCTCTCTCAGATAGGCGGGAATCAGGGACACGGTGTAACTGGAACGACTGGTGACAAGAATTCTCCCGTCACGGTCGTAGATGATTCCTCGAGGGGCGGGAAGGAAGACATTGCGGACGCGAACTCCCTGGGCGCGGGCGTCGAATTCCTTTCCTTTGACAATCTGCAGGTACCAGAGGCGAGCAACCAAACACAGGAACGCGATGAGGAAGAGAGAGCGGAACCCTCGCAGGCGCAGGCCCATCGCCTTCATTTCATGGGGTAGTCGGAGTCTTGTGTCCAAACTCGCGGCCTCTCTGTTCACTTTGGGTGTTGTCAAGTATCCACGAAGACGCAACCGTGGGACATCGATCGACCATCGAGGTCAGGCAAACGTCGCCACTGGCGGGCCGGTCAAGGCGCTCCGGATTCTCCCGGGATCACGGGGGGAGGGAGGCTTGTCACTGGTCTGGTTTCGGGCATCGTCACTGCCGTTTCAGGTTGACTGCTTGTCGACTTGGGGCTGGTGCCCTTTGACCCGCCGACGGGAGCAAACCGCCGCGCAGCTCCGTAAGATCCGTGCAATGGGCACCGTCCGGTGGGCACATCTGCTACCCCAAAGGAGCGGAGAATCGGGCTGGGGCAGTTCTCCGTGGCGAGTTTCCCTGATTCTGCGCACACCGTTACATACTCTTCCTGAACCGACTGAGTGGGGCGAATCGTGTGGATTGTACAATGTCGCTTGGGCCCCTTCCCCGCTGGAAACTCCTCCGAGGTTACCTGAGGGCAGTCGTCAGTTGCCAGTAATCCGCTCTCGGCGCATAACGTCACTGTGTGCGATTTGCCGCTATCTCCTTCCGTTCTGCGCTTGGCGACGAGTGACCCGACCGGGCTGTCATCAAAGCGCTTTTGCTGTGAACGGGTGAGATCGAGCGCTTCTACCATAAAGGTCTTCCAGACCGGCCCGCAGAAGCCCCCCCCCGACGGCCGGGACATGGGGGTATTGTCGTCGTTGCCCATCCACACCCCGCACACCAGATCGGGAGTGAAACCCATAAACCAGGCATCCTTGCCGCCGGAAGTGGTGCCGGTCTTGCCTGCCACTTGGTATCCCTTGATGCGGGCCTGCCTGCCCGTTCCGCTTTCAACTGCGGTAATCAGCATCGACCGGACCGCCGCGGCGGTCTGCGGCAACAGCACGCGCCGAACCCGCGGAACGAGGACTTCAATGGGGCTGCCGGTGTGATCCAGTACTTTGGAGATCGTCGTGGGCTCCGCGCGCAGTCCATTGCTCGCGAAGGCCGCATAGGCAGCAGTGTGTTCGAGCAGCGTGATCCCGGAGGCTCCCAGAGCCAACGGCAGGTAGGGGGCAAGTGGAGAACGAATGCCCATCCGTCTCGCAGTCTGGATCACCTTCTCGACCCCCACCTCATTCATGACTTTCACTGCAACAATATTGATGGAAAGCGCCACTGCTGTGCGGAGCGTGACGGATCCGCGATACCTGCCGTCGTAGTTCTGGGGCCGCCAGGGCCGCCCTCCAGCCCCCGGGTAGGAGACCGGCGAATCCCTGACCACTGAATTGGGCGTGAAGCCCTGATCAATCGCCGTTGCATACACATACGGCTTGAACGATGAGCCCGGCTGCCGCCGCGCCTGTGTGGCGCGGTTCCACTGGCTCTTCTCGAAATCCGTACCGCCAACCATCGCCAATATGCGCCCATCTTTGACGGAGATACACACCAGCGCCACCTGTGAGACCCGATGGCGCTTGACGTTGTTGAGCCCCTTCTTCGCTGCTTTCTCGGCTGCATTCTGTAGATCAAGGTCCATTGTGGTGTAGACCTGAAGCCCTCCCTTGTAAGCCATATCCACTCCGTAGCGACTGACCAGCTCGCGAATGGCGTGTGTCACAAAGTACGGTTTCTTGAAGGTGCGGGCCGAGGGGTCCTGGCGAGGCGCAAGTTTCAGCTCCTCCTCACTGGCCGCAGTGGCCTCGTCCCAGGAGATATATCCTTGCTCCGCCATCTTGGTAAGCACTAACTTCTGGCGACCACGGGCCGCATCGAAATTATCGAAGGGCGAGTAGTGGGACGGGCGACGCGGCAATCCGGCCAACAGCGCCATCTCGCCCATGGTCAGGTCCTTGACCGGTTTGTTAAAATACACCTTCGCGGCCGCCTGCACCCCGAAAGTTCCGCTGCCGTAGCAGACCTCGTTAAGGTACATCTCCAGAATTTCTTCCTTGGAGTAGTGCCTCTCGATTTTGAGCGCCATCAACATCTGTTGCAGGCGGCGCGCAAAGGTCTTCTTCTGACTCAGGTAGATGTTTTTTGCCAACTGTTCAGTGATCGTCGAAGCGCCTTGCGCGTATGGGTCCTGGCTTCGAATGTTATTGACGATCGCGCGCAGGATCGCCTTCGGGTCTGCGCCCACATGGTTGTAGAACCGCTCGTCCTCGACGGCGATGGTGGCCTGTTGCATCTGGATGGGGATGTCGGTGATGGAGACAAATTCCCGGTTTTCAACGTAGAGCTTGGCCAGTAACTGCCCATCCGCTGCGTAGATCCGAGTCGTTTGGTTGGGGACCCAAGCGTCGAGACTGTCGGTGTTCGGTAGACCTGGGGCCACACTGGCGATGGTGCCGGCAATCACGCCGACCATCGCGATAGTGACAACGACAGTGCTTGCGCGGAGCCACGTTAGGAACGTGCGCAACCTCCAGAGCGGTTTTCCGCTCCCAGTACCTGTGGATTTATTATCGGTGCTTGTCATGGGTGTCTGAGAGAAGCGCCCTGGGTTTGGTCTGCGAGGCCCAACCTTTGGAAACTCAACGAGAATTATACACGAAAGCGCCGCGGAATTCCACAAGCACGCTGCACACCCGGCCTTGACGCATGCTCCCGGAAATCGG